>JBBSZT010000068.1:0-4082 GCA_038044585.1 Nanobdellota archaeon | reverse complement strand
TCTAAAACATGTGCAGCTGTATGCAATCTCATTAATTTATATCTTCTTTCCCAATTTATTTTTCCAATAACCTTATCATTTATTTGTAAACCTGTTTCATTAACTTCATGGCTTATATCATCATTAATTTTTGCTGTAAAAACAACTTGGAATTCTTTATTATCCTTAATTCTAGTTAAAGTTCCTGTATCATTAGCCTGTCCGCCTGATTTAGGATAAAAACAAGTTTTATCTAAGATAATATATTTATCATTAACATTAACGACCTTTGCTTCAAATTCTTTTAAATATGAATCATCCAAGAATAATTTCTCTGTCATAAATTTAGAATTTTAACCAGATTTAAATAATTATTCATTTAAATTTTTCATTAATGTAATCAATGAATTCTTTAGAACGATTATAATATTCTTCTAATGTTTTGATATTAACCTCAATAACCTCATCATTATCCATCACAGTTAAGGTAACATTCTTCCTGAATTCTTCTCTTTTTGTATATTCGGCACGGTAAATTCTTCTCAAGAGAAAATAAGTGTTTAAGAAATCAAGAATTAGAATGTCTCTTTTTTTTAAATCGCGCAATAATTCTGCACGAGAGACAGGAGTCAATGGAATTGTTTTAATTTTTTTCTTGCTTTTTAAACTTTCCAGAGCATAAATTATTGCATTATCAGCTGCATTAGCTAATCTCAAGATAATACTTTTCATTACATCAATAGTTCTGGTATACTTCAAAGTAACAAAAAGCAGATGATCTGCACGCTGAATTTCGCCTTTGGCATCATTTAAGCTGGACATTCTTTAGTATAAAATTAACCTTATTTATGAAAAATCTACTAGTATTTAAATATTCTTTTATTTTTTCATAATTTAAAGTTATCATCTCATAATTATTATTGCATATAACATACTTGTCATTTCTTATAAATTCCATATTGCTTGTCTTTCTCTTTTCAATAATATCATTTAAATCCTGCATTAAAGACAAATAATTACGAGGAATGTTATAATGATTGCAGATATTTTTAAAAATTTCCAATTTAGATCTAAAATCTTGTGGAAAATGATATATTCTTTTATAATATTTTTCATAATATAATAAAGCATCCATTGCCTTAATCATAGATGATGATAAGTTTTCAGCCATTGTAATAATTAGCTTATTGTCTTTTAATAATGGGTAAGTTACATAAACTAAATGATCAGCTGTTTTCAGAAATTTATTTGCCTGATTCAAAGAATTAAGGATTTCTTGCATATAATTTGTAAGTTAATGAATTATAAATAATTATAGTATTTATAAAAACAGAAAAGTATATAAATAAGTATAATCTTATTATACTTACCATGGAAATCGTAACAACATCTTCAAGAGGGCAGTTAGTAATACCAGAGCGAATTAGAGAAAAACATAAAATAAAAGAAGGAACCAGATTTATTTTGATTGAACAAGGTGATAAGATTATTTTAGAAAGAGAAGAGACCATAAATGAAATGTTATTATTAAAAGAAAAAAGATTGGATGAAATGAATTGGAATTTATTAGCAGAAAAAAGCTTTAAAGAAGTTTGGGATAATAAAAAAGATGAGGAAACTTGGAGCAAATATCTTTAAAAAATGGATCAAAAATCTATTATCTTAATTCCATCTCCATATTCTGATTTTAGCAGTAAAAAAGTAAGACCAGCTTTAGTATTATCAAGTTCAAAATTTAATAAAGATGAAGATATTATAATATGTGCCATTACTTCAAGCATAAAAGATAGACCTTACTCTATTATAATAAATCAAAACGATACGATAAATAAAAAGCTGGTTGATGAAAGTCAAATAAGATTAGATACAATAACGCGAATTAATAAAAGCTTGGTTATAAAAGAAATTGATATATTAAATGATAAAACATTTAAAAAATCTATAGAAATTCTGAATACAATTTTCACGAATAAATAATTAGTTCTTTAAGCTTAATATTGCAGCTGCCAAATCTCCGTTATTCTCTCTTAATGCGTTAATTGCTTTTTCCTTAGAACAATCAGCTTGCTCCATTACTGTTTTAATATCATCTTCATTAATTAATTCTTCTAAAACACCTGTAATCTGCAAAGTTTCTTGGCCCATCATATTAACTTTAACGACATTAGGATTTTTAATAATATAATCTTTCTTCCCTTTAATTATAACTTCACTAGCATCAATTTCTTCCTGCTTCATCCCTAGTTGCTGCATCATCTTTTCCATTTGTTTAGGGTTAATTTTTGGAAACATATAATTTTAGCATTAAACTGTATTTAAATAATTTATGAAAAGATCAGAAGTATATACTATAAAGTATATATTAGTTCCCAAACGTCCAAGTGACAACCGCACTGGTTATGTTTATAAATAAAAATATCTTAATTTTATCGTCTAAAGAGAGATGATTAGTTTGTTTAATGAATCAATAGAAGAAATAAAAAAGTTGGGAAATGAATTAATTAAATTTTCAAAAATTACACAAAAGAAATACCCATTTAGAGAAGAGTATTTAGATAAATTAATAGAAAGATTAAACACAAGTAATGAAAAGTATATTATACATTTGTTTGACTTACCAAACACATTTTTAATAAGATTTAACGAGGAAGGGATAAACATATTAAAAGAAATTTATCTTTTTCTTAAAAGTAGATACAAAATAAGTGGATTATATAGAAAGTATAAAGTAAATTTTTATTTAATCCATTATATGTTAATTTCAAAAAGTCAAAATAGTCTATCTATAAAAACTCTAAAAAGTTACATAAAATTCTTTGAACAAAATAACTTAGCTATTTTAAATATAAATAAATTAGAAAAAACAGTAATTTCCATAGGTCCCATGGGTGAGTCTCATTTAATGCATGTAAATGGTTTGCCAATAGATTTACGTAAAGAGGAATGGGCTTATTTATTTGGAGTTCTCTTAGAATCGTGGATAAAAAGATTTAAATTTGTCGCAAAGGATAAACTTTTTGCAGAAGAAATCAATAAAAATTTAGAAAAAGTTGGAGTCAAACCTTATTTTAAATTTAAAGAGCTATTTCATGTATATGGTCATTCTGTAATAGGAAACATAATCTCAATTGCTGGATTAAACGTAAATAAAAGCCAGATTATTGCTAATAATACTATTCCATTCTGGATTATAACAAAAACAAATAAAAAATATCATTCCATACTTCTAAGTAAAATTTTAGATACAGAAGGAAACTCATATTCTAAAAGGCATAATATAACTATAACTCAATCTTCTCATTTGCCTTTAAAAGAAGATGAATTAAATTTTATCCTAAATAAATCTAAGAAAACCATAATAAAGGCCAGTGGAGCAACTTCTTATACTATTTCACTTTCTGAATTATCTGAAAGTATAAGAAAAAAAGTAGTTCTTAATCCTCCTTTGGTTTTAATATCTATACAAATATTATTAAGAAAATATAAAATTAATTCTTCTATCTACCCTTCTGTTGTCTATATTTCTGAAAACAATCTAGCTTCAATTAATTGGCATTTGAATATACAGGGTTTCTTCGATATTAAAAGATTTTATGATCTCTGTAAAGATTTTATTACCATTTCCTATAAAAAGAAAAATATAGAAGAAAATTTAAGCAAAAGTAAAGAAACTCACATGTCTATGAATTTAAGGTCATTATATTATTTAATAAATGCTTTCGAAATAGAAAATAATAAATTATATTTTACCTCTGAAGATTTATTTAAAATTACAAAAAAGAGCAAAAATGAGATTAATCATGCAATTTGGGATTTACATAATTTAAGATTTATAAAGCAGATTGGAAAAGAAAGTCGGTTTAGAAAATTAGTTATTTCTGAAGATGGTAAATCTTATCTAATTAATAAAAATATAAATAATAAAGAAGAATTTAGTAATATATTTGGTTTATAAAGAATGCAATAATATTATAGCAATTATAAAAATCGCACTAAAAATAACTATGTGCTCTGGTTTAAATTGTATCTTGCTTTTAGCATCATCAAAATATCTTACTAATCCACCCATTCCAGAAGGCATTTGTATTTTTTCGTCTGCCATA
>JBBSZT010000067.1:2964-8695 GCA_038044585.1 Nanobdellota archaeon | reverse complement strand
ACAAAATTTAAAAACCCTTCTTAACTATTGTTAACTATGATATATCCTCAAGAAATAGAAGTATGGTATATTTTACCATTGATAAGAAAAGAGCTAGCTAAAGAGCTCTTAAAATATAATTTAACACAAAAAGAAATTGCATTAAAACTAGGATTAACAGAATCTGCTATCTCACAATACATCAATCAAAAACGTGCCAATAATTTAGTTTTATACAAAGAAATTAAAGAAGAAATTGAAAATTCAGCCAAAAGAATTGCAAATAATTCAAATTCAATGAAAGAAATTCAAAATATAAGTAAATTATTCTGGGAAACTAAAGGAATATGCAAGATTCATTCTCAATATGATAAATCTATTTCAAAAAAATGTAATGTGTGCTTTGAAAAATGAACGTCAATGAAAGAGTAAATGAAATGTTTGAACATCGAAATCCTGATAGACACAAGTTTAAGGTTGAACCAGGATTAAATGAAGATACAATTAGAGCAATCTCCCTAAATAAAAATGAGCCAGAATGGATGTTACAGTTTAGATTAAAGGCTTTTGAAGTTTATAATAAATTAAATACACCAAAATGGGGTGCTGATTTATCTCCATTAGATCCTGAAAAAATAATTTATTATGCTGTTCCAGATGCAAAACATAATTCCAAATCCTGGGATGATGTTCCTGAAGATATTAAAAAAACATTTCAAAGATTAGGAATCCCAGAAGCAGAGCAAAAATATTTAGCAGGAACAGGTTCACAATATGATAGTTTAGTTGTTTATCATAAATTAAAAGAAGAATTACAGGCAAAAGGTGTTATTTTTGAAGATATGGATGTTGCTTTACAAAAATATCCTAATTTAGTTAAAGAGTATTTTATGACAAAATGCATTCCAATAACGTTGCATAAATATATTGCATTACATGGTGCTGTTTGGAGTGGCGGAACTTTTATTTATATTCCAGAAAATGTTAAAGTAGAAATGCCATTACAAGCTTATTTTAGAATGAATACAGAAAGTTTTGGACAATTTGAACATACTTTAATTATCGTCGAGAAAAATGCAGAACTTCACTATTTAGAAGGTTGTTCAGCCCCCCGATATAATTCAGCTTCATTGCATGCTGGTTGTGTTGAATTATTTGTAAAAGAAGGAGCAAGATTAAGATATTCTAGCGTTGAAAACTGGAGTAAAAATGTTTACAACCTAAATACAAAACGTGCTATAGTTGAAAAGAATGGTGTAATAGAATGGATTACTGGAAATATGGGTTGCCTCACTGGTGAAACAAAAATTTTTACAAATCCTAAGGGCCCTATAAATATAAGAGAGATTAATGCAGGTGATTATATCTTTGCATTTGACGAAAAAACGAAGAACTTAAAAAAATCTTTAGTTAAAAATAAAATTTTTAGTGGCGAAAAAGAAGTTTTTAAAGTTGAAGCCGGGGGTCGTGAAATAGAAGCAACCTCAAATCATCCTTTCTTAACAATGGTAAGGAGAAAAAATAAATCCGAGCATAAAAAGGGATTTTTCTATTACGAATGGAAACCTTTAGAAATGCTAAGAGAAGGTGACCCGATAGTAATAGCAAAAAGATTACCTATAGAAGGAAAACCTTACGAGTTACCAGAATATAATTATAATCAGTATGTAAATACTAAAAATCAATATAGCAGATTTAAGATAAATATTTCGCACTTATTTAATAAAAGCATAAAATGGCCGAAAGAAACGAATAATAATTTTATGTGGTTTTTAGGAATTATCCTTGGTGATGGTCATATAAATCCAGATAAAGGCAACGAGAAAATAAATATAGCCATCCATCAAAACGAAGATACAAGACCAAAACTTATAGAAGTTATTAAAGATTTATTTGATTATGGAATAACTCAAATGAATGAAAGGTCTATTACAATTGACTCCAAATCCCTCTCTGATATATTATTACAATTAGGTTTGGGGGGAAATGCTAATACTAAAAGAATTCCAGATTGGATTTTTACTTTGCCGGAAGATCAAATTTTATCTTTTATAGCTGGTTATTTAGAATCTGATGGCCATACAGGTAAAAGTGGCATTTATCTAACAAGCATAAACAAAGAAATCTTAGAAAGAATAAAATTGTTAGCTATAATGTGCGGATTTGGTATATCTAGGATATTTAAGCATGGTGAGGGTGGAGAAGTTATTATTATGGGTAGAAAATGTAACTCTTCTAAATCATGGAGAATTCTGTTAAACGGACCAAAAATAAAGAAATTGCCTGTCAAAGGAGAACAATGTAAAAAAGATTTGGTAGAAATAAAGACAAGAAGAAATTATTCTGGTATAAAGGGATTTAACCTTTATGCAAAATTTAATGAAGAAATCGGTTTTGCGAGAATTAACAAAATAACACCAATGGGCATAAAGCCAACTTACGATATTGAAGTTGAAAATTGTCATAATTTTGTCGCGAATGGATTAATAGTTCATAACTCTAAAGTTTCAATGGTTTACCCTTGTAGCATGTTAATTGGTGAAGGTGCAAGAGCAGATCATTTAAGTATAGGCTATGCTGGAAAAGGCCAAATACAAGATATAGGTGCCAAGGTTTATCATCTTGCTCCAAATACAACTTCTATAGTAAAATCAAAAAGTATTTCTAAAAACGGTGGAATAACAAGATATAGAGGATTATTAACAGTTGGAAAAAATGCAGTAAATGCAAAATCTAAAGTTCAATGCGATGCTCTTATGCTTGATAATATTTCTAAATCAGATACAATTCCTTACATGGATATTAAGCAAAGTAATTCAGACATAGCGCATGAAGCAACTGTAGGAAAGATTTCAAATGAACAGATTTTTTATTTAATGAGCAGAGGTTTAACAGAAGAACAGGCAACACAGATGATTGTTAACGGATTTATTGAGCCAATTGTTAAAGAGCTTCCAATAGAATACGCTGTTGAGCTTAACAGATTAATTGAATTGGAAATAGAAGGTGGCTTGGGATGAAATTAAATGAAAAAATAAATTTAGATGTAATAAAAGAATTGTCTAAAGAGAATAATGAGCCAGAATGGTTTTTAAAAAAAAGATTAGAGTCATTTAATTTATTTAATGAGACTTTAATGCCTATTTTCAAATATGGATTAAACATTAAACTTAATTATGATTTTAATTTTGATGAAATAACAAAAGAAAAAAATTCAAGCCAGATTAATTTACAAAGTTCAAGTAAAAGATTAGTTTTTGAAAGTTTTGAAAGCGCATTTAAAAAAGAAGAGAAAATTATGCGTGAATATTTATTAAAATTAATTCCTGAAAATAAATTTACTTTATTAAATACTGCTTTGCTCGATAAGGGATTTTTGATTTACATTCCAAATAATATAAAGATAAAAGAACCAATAAAATTAAGTTCATTATTAGAGGGAGATTCTTTATTTCAGCACATTTTAATTATTTTAGAGAAAAATGCAAAATTAACAATAATAGATGAAAGTTTGAGTAATTTAAATAAAAATAAACAATATTACAGTAAAGTTGTCGAAGTTTTTTTGAAAGAAGGTTCTGAATTAAACTTTATTAATTTACAAAATCTTAATAATAATGTTTATAATTTTAATTACAAAAGAGCTTCTTTGGAAAATAATTCAAAATTAAACTGGTTTGAGATAAATTTAGGAAGTAAATTAACTTATTCTGAAACAATTACTGAATTGAATGGGGATAATTCAAAAACGAATAATTATGGAATATTCATAGGAAATAATGAACAGCAATTTGATATTTTTGCTAAAAGCATTCATAATAAACAAAATACAACCTCAGACATGTTAACTAAAGGTGCTTTGCTTGACAAATCTAAAGGAATTTATCATGGTTTAATTAAAATTAATAAAGATGCTCCATATTCAAATGGTTATCAGAAAGAAGAAACACTGTTATTAAGCCAGGATGCAGAAGCTGATTCAATTCCAGAGCTTGAGATAGATAATTCTGAAGTTAAATGTACTCATGGTGCTACTATCTCCCATTTAGATAAAGATAAGATGTTTTATTTAATGAGCAGGGGTTTAAATGAAGAAACTGCGAGGAAAGAATTAGTTAAGGGATTTTTTAATGATTTAATGAATAAAGCTAATTTAGCAAATACTGAAGAAATAAACAATTTAATTGAGGAAAAAATAAAATGAATTACAAAAAAGATTTTCCAATTTTTAATAATAATAAATTAATTTATTTAGATTCTGCAGCAACATCACAAAGACCAGCCGTTGTTATAAATGCTTTAAGTAATTTTTATGAAAAACACAACTCAAATATTCACCGCGCAATATATAAAATAGGTGAAGAAGCTACTGAAATGTATGAACTAACTAGAGAGAAAGTAGCTAAATTCATTAATGCAAGCAAAGATGAAATTATTTTTACAAGAAATACAACTGAAAGTGTTAATTTAGCTGTTTATTCTTATTTTTCCAATGTTATAACAAGCAAAGATACAATATTATTGACTGAGATGGAGCATCACAGCAATTTAGTTCCATGGCAATTATTAGCTAAGAAAAAAAATGCTAAATTAGATTATTTGAAAATTGATAATAATGGAAAATTAAATTTAAATGAACTAAAAGAAAAATTAAGCACAGGAAAAGTTAAAGTTTTAGCAATATGTCATGCTTCAAATGTTTTAGGTACTATAAATCCTATAAAAGAAATTTCAAAATTGACTAAAAAATATAATACAATCTTATTTGTTGATGGTGCTCAGGCTATTCCGCATATGAAGGTTGATATTAAAGAATTAAATTGTGATTTTTATGCATTCTCTGCACATAAAATGCTTGGTCCTTTTGGTGTTGGTATATTATATGCAAGGAAAGAACTAAATAAAGATATGCAAGTTTTTGAAACAGGCGGGGGAACAATAAAAGAAGTTACAAAGCAGAATACAGTTTTTTTGGATAGTTTAGAAAGATTTGAGGCAGGCACGCAGAATATTGCAGATATTGTTGCTTTTGGCACAGCTTTAGATTATTTAAATAAAGTTGGAATGAATAATATTAGAAAACACGAAATTACTTTAATAAAATATGCTTTAGAAAAATTAAGTGAAATAAAAAATTTAGAAATTTATGGTCCAAGAAATGCAAATGAAAGAACAGGAGTTATATCATTTAATCTAAAAGGAATACATCCGCATGATATTGCTACAATTCTTGATAATTATAATATTGCAATAAGGGCAGGACATCATTGTACTATGATTTTGCATAAAAAATTAAATGTTATAGCAAGTGCAAGAGTTTCGTTTTATATTTATAATACAAAAGAGGATGTTGATAAATTAGTCAAATCTTTATTAGAGGCTAAAAAGGTGTTTGAAAAATGAATATTTACCGTCAAAATATATTAGAGCATTATAAAAATCCTGAAAATTTTGGGGTTTTAATAAATGCAAATCTAAAATTTAAAGAAAGTAATCCCTTATGCGGGGATGAAGTACAAATAGAGTTAAAATTAGAAAAAAACAAAGTCAAAGAAGCTAAATTCATAGGAAAAGGATGTGCAATAAGCCAAGCAAGCGCTGATATTTTAATTGATCATATTAAAAATAAATCATTAAATGAAATAAAAAAATTAACTAAAGAAGATTTATTAAAATTATTAGGAATAGAATTAACTCCAACAAGATTGAAATGTGCTTTATTATCATTAAATGCTTTAAAAAATGCTTTAGA
>JBBSZT010000067.1:0-2864 GCA_038044585.1 Nanobdellota archaeon | reverse complement strand
CGTACAGCTTACAATTCTTTGAACGAAAAAAAGATTTCTGTAATTGAATTTAAAAAATTATTAGAAGAAAAAATGGCATTATTAAAAATGGATAAAAGTTTTATGAGTCGTTATTTAAATGAAGGATTTTCAGGCGGTGAAAAGAAAAGAGCAGAGATATTGCAATTATCTGTTTTAAATCCTCAATTAGCTATTTTAGATGAAACAGATTCTGGTTTAGATGTAAGTTCTTTAAAAGTTGTTTCTAATGGAATAAATAAAATGAAGAATTCACAAAATAGTTTCTTATTAATTACCCATTATAATAGAGTTTTACAGTATATTAAGCCAAATCGTGTTTATATCATGCATGATGGTAAAATAATAAAAGAAGGAAATGCAGAATTAGCAGATGAAATTGAAATGCATGGTTATGAAAAATTTATAACTACTTAGTATAATACGTTACTTTTAGGTTATCATCTGGTACTGTGCCAGCCTTTGCTTTTGGTTCTCCACTATAAGGATCTGCACTAAGATAAGACCTCTCAATTAATACAAAATGCTTCTTTACTGCATCTTTTTTTAATAGCCTTTCTAATGGATTAACATTTTTCTCTTCAACACCTAAATATACTATGGGAGTATAATACCACCCAAATCCACCCATAAAACTAATACCTTCAAACAAATAAGCTCTTGGTCTTAATTCAGTCAAAATATCTTTTAATTTTTCTTTATCTCTAGTTAATACCCTTACATAATTATGCTTATCCAAATCTCCTAAGTTTACAATTTTATCTGGTTTAATTTTACCCTTTATTTTTATATCTCCAATTACATTGTCTAAATTTATTTCATTAATTATTCCATCTAAGCATTTATCAAATTCATTACTATCACATTTTCTAAATTCTTTACTTTCCATTTTAACCCCCTAATTATTTTATTTCCATTGTGTTTTTTCATCATAAAACTCTTTTATAGTTGTATTTTTCTCTAATCTTTCAATTAGATTATTAATTCCTTCTTTTTTATTGCTCTTTATAGTAATTTGAACATCATCCATACATCCAAATCTTCGAACATCATCACTGCATCCAAATTGAGATATAATCTCTACAAATTGACCTTCGACGAGATACATCCAACCATCATATACAGAATGACGTATTTCAAAATTAAGAATATTTGCTTCACCTAAACAAATCCCATTTTCAGATAAATAATCTTCATTTTCTTTTATAATCTTTTTTAATTTTGTACGATCTATACTTTCTATTCCACGTAAATAAATTCCTTTTCTGTAACATTCCATTTTAACCTCCTAATTAATTTGTTATCTTTTAGTGGTAATTAATTAGTATATAAATAATTGTAGTCTTAATTAAGATGACAAAATAGAAATCTTTAAATAACCTGAAATCTGATAATAATTATGACTGAATTAGAGATATTAGAAGAATTAGGATTATCAGAAGCTGAGTCTAAAGTGTATTTAGCTTTATTAGAAACTGGTTCAACTTTAGCAGGATTAATAATTAAAAAAACAGGATTACATCGTGGAACTACATATCAAATTTTACAAAGATTAAAAGAAAAGGGATTGGTTAGTTCTGTAATCAAAGGAAAAAAACAATATTTTGAAGCAGTTAATCCAGAAAGATTATTAGATGTATTAAAAGAAAAAGAAGAAAAATTGCAAGAAATCTTACCTAAATTAAAAACAAGGTTAGAATTAAATAAAGAAAAACAAGAGATTACTGTTTATTCTGGAGTTAAAGGTATTCGTTCTGTGTTAGATAAAGTTTTAGAAGAATTAAATCCTAAAGGAGAATATTTTGATTTTGGTGTTTCTGGTTTGTTTAGAGATGTTATGCCGGCTTATTGGGATTTATGGCAAAAAAGGAAAAAAAAGTATAAAATAAAATCTTATGTTATATTTAATGAAGAATTGAAACATAAAAATCCAAAGATATTAAAGGATTACTATGGTGAAAAAAGATTTCATCCAAAAAAATATTCTAGTATTACAGATACTATAATTTATAAAGATACGGTAATATTATTTATTTGGACAGCTAAACCACCGGTTGCAATTGTTATAAAAAATAAAGATAATGCAGAAAGTTATAAAAATCAATTTAGATTTATGTGGAAACATGCTAAAAAATGATTAAACCAAGTAAATTAAATTTTTGCACATCTGGAATTCCATTATCAACAAAAAAACCAGGTACTTTGGAAGGAATAAAACAAGTCAAGAAATTAAATTTAGATGGAATGGAATTAGAATTTGTACATGGAATTTACTTAAAAAAAGAAAAAACTCCCGAAATAAATAATTTTGTTAAAGAAAATAATCTAGTGATCTCCTCGCATGCACCATATTTCGTAAATCTTAATGCACAAGACAAGCAAAAATGGCACGCGTCTATCTCATATATAACTCAAGCAGCTAAGATAACTTACTTATGCAATGGATATTCTACATGTTTTCATCCTGCATTTAACATGAAAAACACAAAAGAAGAAATTTATAAAAAAGTAAAAGAAGCAATAGAATTAATCTTAAAGGAATTAAAAAAAGAAGATATCAAAATCTGGATTAGACCTGAAACAGCCGGAAAGATATCCCAATTTGGAAATCTTAATGAAATAATAAAATTATCCCAAGAGCTGGATAATGTTCTGCCCTGCATTGATTTTTCACATATGCACGCAATATCTAATGGAAAATATAATACAAAAGAGGAATTTTATGATGTTTTAGCATTAATGGAGAAAAAATTAGGAAAAAATGCTTTAGAAAATGTACACTTCCATTGTCAAGGCATTAATTATTCTGAAAAAGGTGAAAAAAATCATCTTAATTTACAAGAAAG
>JBBSZT010000066.1:0-1211 GCA_038044585.1 Nanobdellota archaeon | reverse complement strand
TAATTAAAACAAACATTTAAAAGCGGGTATTTGCAAAAAAATAATATGAATACTAAAGGAATAACATTAAAACCAGAATTTGAGAAAGCAATACTTGATTTAGGTTTTTCAGAATTCACAGAAATACAAGAAAAATGTATTCCAATGATACAACAAGGAAAAGATGTAATTGGATTATCATCTACAGGCTCTGGAAAAACAGTAGCATTCGGTTTTCCTGCTCTTGAAAAAGTAATTCAGGGAAAAGGAATTCAATTATTAGTTGTTGTTCCAACGAGAGAACTTTGCAATCAAGTTACAAAAGAATTTAGAAAGTTCACCAAATATACAAAGATATTTGTTGTTGAAGTTTATGGTGGTGTTTCAATTAATCCGCAGATAGATAATTTAAGAAAAGCAGATGTTGTAATAGGAACTCCAGGAAGACTTTTAGATCATCTTTCAAGAGGGACTTTAATTTTAAATAATGTAAAAATTCTTGTTCTTGATGAAGCTGATAAAATGTTTGAAATGGGTTTTATTGATGATATAAAAAACATAATTTCAAGAATTTCAAAAAACAGCCAGAGATTATTATTTAGCGCAACAATGTCTTCACAAGTAATGAACGTTGCAAAAAATTATATGAATAATCCAGAAAGAGTAAAAATGCCAGCATATGTTGATAAAGACAAACTAATTCAAAATTATTATGAAGTTGACAAAAGAGATAAATTTTCTTTACTAGTTCACATTATTAAGAAAGAATCAAAGGGATTAATAATCGTTTTCTGCGGCATGAGGCATATTGTTAATATTATTAATAGAAATTTGAATAAACAGAATGTAAGATCACAAGCACTTCATGGAGGATTAACCCAGGGCAGGAGAAATCAGGTTATGGAAGAATTTCGCAATGGAAAACTTGATGTTTTAGTTGCAAGTGATGTAGCTGCTAGAGGATTAGACATAAAAAATCTAAATTTAATAATAAATTATGACATTCCAAAAACATCTTTGGAATACGTTCATAGAATAGGAAGAACTGCAAGAGCAGGAAATGAAGGAAAAGTAGTTTCATTATTATCCTCAGAAGATTATGATAATTTCAGAAAAGTTCTTGAAGATAGGTCTTTATTAATTCATAAATTAAAAACTCCAGAATTTGAACGTGTTGATTTTGTAAGACAGCAAGAACGTCCAAATAGACAATTTCATGGAAGGTTCTCGGG
>JBBSZT010000065.1:0-1774 GCA_038044585.1 Nanobdellota archaeon | reverse complement strand
TTTTAGAAATAAATAAAAAAAGAAAAAAATAAGATTTAATGATGCATTAAATCTTTCAAGTCTTTGACAATTTCTCTGCCTTCTGGCTGCATTGCTTTTCCTAATCCTATTCCTAGTGCAACAGCTAAACCAACTGCTAATGCTCCGACTAAAATTAAGAATGTGTTCTCAAGTATTGAAGCTTGCACTCCTATTTGTTCTAAAGCAATTACTAAGACAACATAATATATTACTATTTTGATTAGTTTGCTAAAGAATCTCACACCTTTTGTCATTGTGTGTTCTTCAATCTTCATACTCACGAAATGAGCTAATGCTACACCAAAAATTACTATTATTGCCGCTAAGATTACGTTAGGTAACCACAACACAAATTCATTTAATATTGAACTTAATGCGCCCAATCTTAGTAGGTCTACACCAGCTTGGATAAAGACTAAGAAGATATACCATTTTGCAACTTCTCCAAATATCTTAGATAAATGAAAATGGCCTACACTTTTTGAAAATTTAGACTTTTCCAAATAACTATCTAAACCAGATTTTTCTAATAAGACTCTAACAGCATGACCAATTCCTAATGCTACAAAGTAACCTATTATTAGAACTATAACAGCAGCAATAATTCCAGGCAAAATGCCAACAAAACTGTTCCATAAACTAATTAACGGATTCAGGATTAATGATCCTGTAGTTGAAATAGCATCTAAAGCCATTCAATTCCACCTCCTTTTTTAAAAATAATTACTAATTAAGCTGTAAAAATTATTTAAATAACTTTCTATTTACTTTCTTAATTTTTAAGTAGTAAGCAATGAAATATATTTTAAACCACAATAAACTTTATTAATGATTGCTTTATACTTAAATGAAGGGATTAAATGAATTTAAAAGAGGCATTGACTTTTGATGATGTTTTACTTGTACCAAAAAAATCTATAGTTAATTCTAGAAAAGATATCTCATTAAAGACGAGATTAAGCAAAAATATTAATTTAAATATTCCAATAATAAGCGCGAATATGGATACAGTAACCGAAAGTGCAATGGCTATTTCTTTGGCTAAAATGGGTGGTCTTGGCATTATTCACAGATTCTCTACAATTGAACAACAGGTTAATGAAGTTCTGAAAGTAAAACGTGCTGAAAATATTATTATTGAAAAACCTTTTACATTGTTAGAGAATTCAAAATTAAAAGATGCTAAAGAATTAATAGAAGAAAATAATGTTTCTGGAATTTTAATCATAAATAATGAAAATAAATTACAGGGAATTGTTACTGCAAGAGATATTTTATTTGAAGATAATTATGAAAAAAATATTTCTGAAATAATGACTAAACGAAATAAATTAATTACAGCTTCCTTAGGAATTAGTTTGGAGAAAGCACAGGAAATCTTACATAATAACAAACTTGAGAAATTACCAATCGTTGATGAAAATAATTATTTACATGGTTTAATTACATCTTCAGATATTTTTAAGATAAAACAATATCCTCATTCAACAAAAGATAATAAAGGCAGATTAAGAGTTGGAGCTGCAATTGGTGTTAAAGAAGAAGATATTAAAAGAGCGCAAACTTTATTGGATGCTGGTGCAGATGTTTTAGTATTAGATATTGCACATGGACATGCGGATATTGCAATTAATGCTATTAAAAGATTAAAAAAAGAATTTAATTTTGAATTAATCGCGGGTAATGTTGCAACTAAAGAAGGCACAGAAGATTTAATTTCAGCTGGAGCAGATGCAATTAAAGTTGGCGTTGG
>JBBSZT010000064.1:0-7430 GCA_038044585.1 Nanobdellota archaeon | reverse complement strand
TTCATAATAATTCTAACTATTTAAAAATTAATTTATTTAAATAGGTTTTTATTGATTAAATTTAATTAATTTGGCCTTGATTAATTAAAATCTTTCTTTTGTCTATATTATCATCTGCATTTAATAAATCTTCTAATTTATAATCACAAATCCAATAGTATTTCCATTTATCTCTATGAGGTGAGACTAGAGTACTGTCTTCACCTTGAATTAAATGTTTTAATGAATTATAACCCTGGCGATTACTTATTCCTGAAGAATAAAATTTGCCGTCTTTTTCTATAAAACAAAATGCATGACCATAATCTGAATTATTTAATCTATACTCTCCCATAATAATCATTTTTGGATTAAATTTATATAATAAAACCATTCCTGCAACAGCATCTCCATCACAATCATCTTTTTTCCTTTGATTTATCACTTTAAATGAAGCTACATAATCACTAAAACCGTAATTTGTAGAATCATCCAAATAGTCTATTTGTTTAATATAAGAATATGCATTATCCAAGGCTTGATTTAAATCTAATTCTAAAGATTGTTTAAAAATTCTTATATGTTCTGAATCTATTTCTCTCTCTTTATTATTAATGGTAGTATTTAATGAACAAAGAAGTGTCAATGTTATTAACATATTTTTTGTTAATGTTTTTAACATATTTTGATAAATAACAATTAATATATAAAATTTTTTATAAAATAGTTACTTTTATAAACAACCAAATTATTCTAAATTTATGACAAACCGAGTTGATTATATTCATTTCGAGTAAGGCTTTTTCTAGTTATAATTATAAAAAATCTCAGTATGACCGCATTAGTTTAGTGGCTAGAACTTTCGGCTGTGGATTATTTAAGCAGAACCCGGAGGACGCGAGTTCGATTCTCGCATGCGGTCCTTTTTACTTAGAGGAATTAAAATGACAGACATACAAAACCCAAAAGGAACAAGAGATATTAATGTAGATGAAAAAATCCAGTTAAATAGGATAATAAAAATAATAACAGAAGTTTTTGAAAAATATGGTTTTAATCCTTTGCAAACAACAACTCTTGAAAAATATGAAACATTATCTGCAAAATATGCTGGCGGTTCAGAAATCTTAAGAGAAACTTTTAAACTTAATGATCAAGGCAAAAGAGATTTAGGATTAAGATATGATTTAACTGTTCCATTAGCTAGATATATGGCAATGAATCCAAATCTAAAAATGCCTTTCAAACGTTATGAACTAGGACAGGTTTTTAGAGACGGTCCAATTAAATTAGGAAGATATAGAGAGTTTACGCAATTAGATGCCGATACTGTTGGGAGTAAAATTATGCTAGCAGATGCAGAAATGCTTGCTATGGCTTCTGAAATATTTTCAAAATTAAATTTAAAATTTATTATACGTGTAAATAACAGAAAAATTCTTGACTCAATTTTAGAAGCATTTAATATTCCCAAAGAAAAAAGAGAAACTGCAATAATCTCTATAGACAAACTTGACAAAATAGAAGTTTCTGGCGTAAAAAAAGAACTTCAGGAAGAGGGTTTTAAAAATGTAGATAACTTGCTTAATTTAATTTTTACAAATGATTTGAATGATGTTAAGAAAATTCTCAAAAATGATGAAGGAATTAAAGAATTAAAGGAAGTTGTGAAATATGCTAAATTATTAAATGTAAAAAATCTGCAAGTTGACATTAGTTTAGCTCGTGGTTTAAGTTATTATACAGGAACAATATTTGAAGTTTATTTAAAGAATTCTGAGATTAAATCAAGTGTAGCTGCTGGAGGACGTTACGATAAAATGATTGGTAATTTCATTGGCAATAAAGAAATGCCTGCTGTTGGTATTAGTTTTGGAATAAATGTAATAAAAGAGGCATTACAAGAAGGAAAAGAAAAAAGTGTTGTTAAATTTTACTTAATTCCAATAAATACATTAGATAAAAGTTTAAGTATATTGAATAAATTACGCCAGAATAATTTAAACTGCGATATTGATTTAAATGAGCGCGGAATAAGCAAGAACTTAGAATATGCTTCAAAATATGAGATTCCTTATACATTAATCATTGGTAAAGATGAACTAAAGCAGAATAAAATTAAATTAAGAGATATGAAAACAGGAAAAGAAAAATTAATTACAGTTACAGATTTAATTATAAAATTTAAAAAATTTTAATATAAAGAAGTTCCAGATTTTAACATTGCCAATAACCCTAATGATACGAATGCCAGGGCAATAATAAATACTAATATTAATGGAATTAAGTATATTAAAACTGCTCTTGCTGTTGTGAAATTATAGATCTTCTTTGTTCCAATAATTAATAATACAAATGAATAAATTGATGCAAAAATTCCTAAAAAAGGAATCCACTTAAATAATAAACTAGGTGTTTGAGAATAAACCATTAACTGATATGTTTTATTATAACCTTTATTCCCACCAAAGATTAATAACCATACAAATAAAAATCCTGCTCCAACAAAACTACCTAAAACAGCAAATATATAACCTAAAACAAACTGCCCAAACATTCTTAGAGTACCAAATTCTTGCATGGGCATATTTAATTTTAACATATTAAAAATCATCTTTGTAAAAATATTTCCAAACAATAAAAACATAATATAACTCATTATAACACTAAAAGCCGATAGTATAATATAATAAAGAAATGCATCTTGTAAACTTTTCTCCTTTAAACTTGAAAAGAATTTAGTAGGTTCTAAGAGTATTTTTTTTATTTTATCTAAATGCATGATAATATTAATTTTTTATTTGTTTATAAAGTTTTGCAATATTTTTTCTAAATATAAAAATATAAATTATTAACAATAAAGAATAATTAATTTTAACAAACCAAGGATTACCCCAATTTATTCCGCTAAATGTATAACTTGATAATGGAAATAGAAAAGGCGTTGGGAAAAATCTGCTTGTATGAGATGGAATATCTATTAAAATATGTAATGGCCACCCTAATAAAAATATATAAAATTTTTTAGTTAATAAATAAATTATTAATAATATAATTAAGAATATTATTAAACTATGTGTATAATTATATGATTGTGTAACATATCTTGGAATTGCAGTAGGATCGGGTGGGCCGCGCACAAATGATTTGCCTGAGAAAAAATTAATAACAAAAAGTACCCCAAATGACAGCAAATCTGGCAAAATTCCAAAGAAAGCTGCTAAAAAAGGTTTTTTAGTTTTACGAAAAATTGCATAAGTCCAGAAAAAGTGTGCAAAGATATCCATTTTATTTTTTTATCTCAATATAAATCTCTCCAAAAGACTCCTCTTGGCTTAAATTAATTTTTTCTTGGCTATCTAAATGTAGTAATGGAATAAAAGTTAGTATCTTATCCTCTTTTTTTTCACTTGGAATTAATTTACTAAATGTCAATGATTCTTTTTTGTACTTAAAAAAATCTATAATTTTATTATAAACATTTTTTATTAAAGCACTAATATCAACTTTTTTTTCAGGGATATGAACTGTAACTTCTTCTTCACGAAGTCTTCTTAATACTTTACGCTTGTTTACTTCTAATGCTTTTTGCAATGCGCCCATAAGATCAGTTATTGTAACTTTCCTTTTTCTTGCTAAAGGGGTTCTTATTATTAATTCTGGTTTATCATAATTTAAGTAAGGATTTGGAGTATCTTCGTATAACTCAAGTTCATTCAGACTTTGTGGATATAATAAATTATCAAAATTAACAAAATCTTCATTAATGAATTTTTCAGATTTAATCTTTAATAATAATGCAGCTGCTAATAATACTTTTCCTGATATAAAGAAATTAGCTTCTTTTAGTTTTTTTAATGTCTCAATATAATGATTGCTTAATATACTAATATCAATATCCCATGGGTTAAGCTGTTCTGACTTGATTAAATCATAAATTAAACTCTGCCAGGTTATTTCATCCTTATTAATAAGCATTTCGTAAATTTGGTCCTGCATAATTTAATAAGAATTCAATTTAATATAAAGGTTTCTAAAATTTAATGTAAATCTATGGGGTAAGTTTTTTCTCTTCTTAATATCTCGGGTTCTTTAAATGTCCCATTACCTTTACCATATCTTACAACTAAATCAGATGTTGAGTCATAATTTCCCGGATTTGACTCTATTAAATAAACTAAATCAACTTTTCCATCATTATTGACATCTTCAAGTTGAATCTCTTCTGGCTTACCTATAAAATTTTCTATCTCTAAAGGTGCACTAAATCCTTTATCTGTACCATACCTTAATACTAAAGAATATAATGGACGAAATAAATCACTTTTTTTAAGTACAAGGTATATAAGATCTGGTTTTCCATCATTATTAATGTCTTTAAAAATATAACTCTTTTTGTTTTGCGAGCTTGAAGTATAACCCAAGACTCCAATTAATGCGCTAGTTAAAAATAATTTTCTTCCAAAGTTTTTTATTGATTGAGATAAGCTTCTCATATTTTAATCTAATATTTATCTATTTTTAAATCTTTCCTATGTTACCACTTTATAGTTTACACATACCGAAAGCTTTATATATAAGTTAAGTATACTAATTTTTTATATCACCTCTTTTTTCCCATGAAGGCTTTACCTCGCGTAAGGTCTTCCTGGGTTTTAATAAAATGAATGAACAAAAGTTTAGAGAAAAAATAATAATGACCATGGGGGCAATTATGTTTGTTGGAATTGTTGGTTATTTAGTTCCGGATATTTCAGAAGATGCTTCTAATTCTATTCTAAAATTATTTGGAAAGGATAAGAGTTCTAAAGTAATTAAGAAGGATAATAAAAAAATAATTAATTTTAATAATAAAGATTATTTAGTGGAAGATGGAATAGGCACATTTAATACAAGAAATTATACATTTATTTCACCACCAATAAATCCATCTTTATTAAGGCTCGGTGTTTTAGAAATAGAATGTTATGTTGGTAATCTAGACAATTCAATATTAAGATTAACTTCATATACAAAATATATTGGTGATAACTTAGTAAATAGAATCGAGGATCAAAAAAATCCAGAATTCAATGCAAAACAAGATACTTTAGAAATGTTATTTAAATTATATGGAAATTAATCATAAGGATTTAATTTTTGAAAAAGAAATTCCTTTAAATTCTTCTAGGAGTGGTTCTCATGTTTATACTGGAAAATATAAAGACGAAGATGTTGCTATAAAAGTATATGATGGAAAATCTCAAAAAGCACTAAAATACAAATTCTATGGTATCCATAATATTGGCTTGATTGAATATGAAAACCTTTTAAGAGTTAGAGAAAACTGTGGGGAGATTGGTGATAAATTGCAAGAACCAATTGGAATGTCTATAACTCCTGAAGGAATTTATTGTTTAATAACCAAGCTAATTACTAATTCTGATAAATCTCTTTCTTCTCCATTAAAAAATCTTAATGGAAGAATGAATGATAAATTTATTAAAGAATTGAGGTTTATTTTATATTTTATGGCTTCTAAAGAAATATATCATATGGATATAAATAATGGAGATAACATTTTGGTTAATATTAATTCAGAAATCAATCCAATAATAATAGATTTTCAAAGTATAAATGATATTTATTATCCTTGGTTAAAAATAACAAAGCACTTTGGTGAATCTGTAGAAAAAAGATATTTTAGAAGAGTAAATCGTTTAATTAAATCCCTTGAAGGAAAGTTAGATTAATTGTTTGCTTTTTATTTCAACATAATGACAATGTCCGCAATACCATCTATCCTTATGTTCGGATAAGAAATAACCTGTTCCGCATTTAAGACAATTTCTGCTTCTTACTAATTTATTTCCTTGAACTTTATATTTTTTCCATACTTTGCTTGGTACTTTATTTTTTACTTTTTTCTTTGCCATTTTTATTCTTTCTTAGCAGGAGCTTTCTTTTCCTTTTTAGTTTTCTTTTTCTTCCTGAATTCTTCTATTGCCTTTAAGCTCTCAACATTATCATAAATATTTGCTATGATTTTAGAATTATCTCCGCCATATTTTGTGTGGATAAATTTAACTTTTATTAATTCTGGATTTACTTTTAATAATTCAGAAACATGCTTTAATGCTTCTTCTTTACTTGGGGTTTTTAATCTAATATGATCTATTTCAATTTCTACTTGTTTTCTGTTCAATAAATCATATTTTTCTTCTTTTAGTATTTTCATCTTATTTTAATAGCATATTCTCCTTCTTTCTTTATTTCAAGTTTCTTAGCGATTTCAGATTTTTCAGGATTTAAAATTGTAATTCTGCCGTTCCATGTTGTTGTAAACTGATTGCCATTGCAAATAGGGCATATATCTTTATCTACAAATATTTTACACTTTTTGCATACTTTCTTTACCATTTTATTTTTCCTTTTTCTTTTTTAGTTCATCCTTAATCCACGTCAAGCTTCCAAGCAAATATTGTCTCATTGTTAATCCTATCTTTGGATTTTTCATGTCTTTATAGCTTACTGCAATTATACGTGCACGGCATTCATCGCCTGTTTTTAATGCTCTTTTTGTTTCTTTTCCTGTAAGCACATTTGATTTGCTAAAGCTTACAAAATCATCCATTGTTTGTGAAATATGAATCATTCCATCTATTGGTCCTAAACTAATAAAAGCACCAAAATCAGTTATTTCTGAAATATTTCCCAGAATAATTTCCTGCAATTCTGGCTTGAATGTAAATAATTTAAATGTTGTGTCATAATAAGCTGCTCCATCTCCTGCAATAATAATACCTTCGCGAATTTCAACAATATCCGAAACTGCAATAACAACCCCAAAATCTTTTGAAATATATTCGTGAAAAACTTCATTTAATTGACTCAGAACAGCATCTTCTACATTCATATCAAAGCTACTAGGCGGAACCCTAATATGACTTTTTAGTGTAACTTCATAAAACATTTTGGATCATAAGATATTTTTTTTGTCTTAATGTAATAATTGGATGATTTTTTTTAAGTAATTTTCTTTTTAAGTCTTTATCGTTTGTGGCTATTATATAATCTTGAGGTAATTCTAATAATAACTCGTCAACATAACCCGCATTTTTACTATTTATAAGCTTAATGTTTTTTTGTCTTATAAATGCTAATGCAAGTTTTCCATTGGGTTTATTCTCCAATTCCTTCAATGTTTTATCTAAAATTTTAACTTCATAATTAAAATCGCATATTCTTCTTATTTCTTCAAATAAATCAACTTTGAATTTTAATGAATCAAGGATAATGTTTGTATCTAAAACTATTGTGTGCATTTTATATTAAGCTTGAATTTTTATATATAAATCTTATTCTTTTTGAATCATAGAAAACTTTATAAATAAGTTAAATTAACTAATATTTAGAGTTCTTGTGATTTAGAATGGAAAAAGAATTATTGAATAAAACTGGAACAACAACTA
>JBBSZT010000063.1:0-8567 GCA_038044585.1 Nanobdellota archaeon | reverse complement strand
AAAGAAGACTTTCTGATATTATTGCAGAATTTGATATGCTTGGAATTATTAATGCAAGAGTTATTTCAAAAGGGCGTTATGGTAGGACCCGTGAAATTACAGTAGCAATACACCCTTCTACATTTCCAAAAATAGAGGAAATTTTAAAAGAAGGTTTAGGATTATGAAGGAAATCATTGACGAATTTATTAAAAATGGCTATTTGTTGAATCCAGAGTTAGTTAAAACTTTGCAAAATATTGACTATAAATTTTTTTTGCAACAAATTAACAAGGAAAAACACAAACCAATTATTTTAAACGAAGATATATTAAAAGCGTTGCAAGAAAAAAACGAATTAGTTAGCATAAACTGGAATGAGTTTGATAAAGCCCGTGTTTTATATGAAAAACAGAAAGAAAAGAAAATATATGGATTATTTTTAGATATTTTAAACCAGGATTTTAAAGAAATTAAGATACAGAAAGAAAATAATTATAAAAATGATGAAGTTGTTCTGGAAGAAATCGAGGATAATAACAATTTAATAATTTTAAAAAATTATAATGACTTTGAAAAAAAGAGAGATGTTGAAGCATTTACAAATCATTTTAGACAAAGGTATAATGTCATGAAAAATATTTTAATTAATAGGGTAGAATTACAAAATACTGTCTCAATAAATAGGATACAAAACAGAACAGAGTATGAGAAAATTGTGGTCATTGGTTTGGTTAGCGATAAAAGAATAACAAAGAATGGTAATTTATTGATTGCTCTTGAAGATCCTACAGGAATAATAAATGTGGTTGTTGGAAAGAACAAGAGTATTTTTGTAGAAGCCAACGATATTTTATTAGATGAGGTTATTGGCGTAACAGGATCTAGCGGAGATAAGATAATTTTTGCAGATAATGTTTATTTTCCAGAGATTCCAAGCAACAATCCATTAAAAAAATTTGATCAGGACGTATATGTGGCATTTACATCAGACATGCAAGTTGGAAATAAATTATTTTTTGAAAAGAGTTTTTTGAGATTTATTGACTGGCTAAATTTAAAATATGGTGATGAAAAACAGAAAGAAATTGCAAAAAAAGTGAAATATTTATTTATAGATGGAGATGTTGTAGAAGGTGTTGGAGTTTATCCGGGTCAGGAAGAGGATTTGCTTATTCAGGACCTCTACAAACAACACGAAAAATTTGCAGAATATTTAAGTAAAATAAGAAAAGATATTAAAATTGTAGTAAGCCCCGGAAATCATGATGCAATTCAGATAGCAGAGCCTCAGCCAGCATTTGATAAGGATTTAGCTCCAGGTTTACACGAACTTCAGAATGTTTATTTAACTACCAATCCTAGTTTGGTTAATATTTGTTCAACGAAAGATTTTTCGGGGTTTAATATTTTGATGTATCATGGATTTAGCTTCCCATATGTTGCAGAGAATGTTGATACAATAAGAAAAGCAGGACGTATAAGTAGACCAGATTTAATAATGAAATTTTTATTACAAAAAAGACACCTCGCTCCGAGTCACTCATCAAATTTATATCTACCAAATGAGAAAGAGGATGCACTAATAATCGATAAAGTTCCTGATTTTTTTATATCGGGACATTTGCATAAAACAATTGTTGCGAATTATCGCGGTGTTACTACAATGAATTGTAGCTGCTGGATGGGGCAAACAGAAGATAATAAGAGAAGGGGTATCGAACCAGATCCATGCAAAGTAATTTTAGTTAATTTAAAAACAAGGGATGTTAAAATTTTAAATTTCAAGGAAAATGAATGAAAAAATAAGAGAATATTATAATGAAATCGATGAAAAAATTAAATTAGTTTATGATATTGCAGAGAAAGCTCGTTCTCTTGGTTATGATCCAATAAATCATGTGGAAATTCCATTAGCAAGAAACATGGCAGAACGTGTCGAAGGTTTAATCAGTTCTGTTGCACCCCAAATTAGAGGTTCTGGCGTTGTTAAGAGAATAGAGGATTTAGAAAAAGAATACGGAAAATTAGATTGGAGAGTTGCTTTAACAGTAAGTTTAGAAGTTGCACAAGAAAAATTTTGCCAATTTAAGGATAAACACGAGGCAATGGAAGTTGGTATTCGAGTCGGGTTAGCTTATTTATCAAATGGAGTTGTTTCTAGTCCATTAGAAGGTTTTACAAACTTAAAAATTAAAAAAAGAAAAGATGGTAAGGAATATTTTGCCTTAATGTTTTCAGGTCCGATTAGAAGTGCTGGTACAACAATCACTTGTGGTAGTATTTTTGTAGCAGATTATATAAGAAAAAATATGGGTTATGAATCCTACGATCCTGATGAAAAAGAGATTAAAAGAATTATTGTCGAAGTTTATGATTTCCACGAAAGAATAAATAATTTGCAATATCTTCCAAGTGAAGAAGAAATCGAGTTTATGATTGGGAAATTACCTGTGCAAATAGATGGAGACCCTAGTGAAAAATTAGATGTAAGTAATTATAAAGATTTAGATAGGATAGAAACAAATAAATTAAGAAACGGAGTTTGTTTAGTTACTGGAGAAGCTTTATGTCAGAAAGCTCCTAAGTTCTGGGGAAAAATTAATAAGTGGCATAAAGAATTTGATATGGAACAGTGGAATTTTCTTGAGGACTTTGTTTTATTGCAGAAAAAAATAAAATCCAAAGAGAAAAAAGAAATTAAGATAGAAGAAAAATTAAGACCAGATTTTACGTACATTAAGGATTTAGTTGCTGGAAGACCTGTATTAACACATCCATTGAGAATTGGTGGTTTTAGATTAAGATATGGAAGAAGCAGAACATCTGGTTATAGTTCAATGAGTATGCATCCTGCTACAATGCACATATTACAAAACTATATTGGTACAGGAACACAATTAAGATACGAACGCCCAGGTAAATCAAGTGCAATGGCACCATGCGATTCTATTGAAGGGCCAATTGTTAGATTAAAAGATAATAGCGTTGTTTTTATAGAAGATGAGGAACAAGCAAAATCAATCAAGGATCAAGTTGAAGAAATTTTATTTATGGGTGATTTTTTAGTTAATTATGGTGAATTTTTTAACAGAGCACACATTTTAGTTCCTTGCGGCTATAATGAAGAATGGTGGCTTGCTGAATTTGATAAAAAAATTACAGAAAAATATGGAAAATTTGATATCGACAAAATAAGCATTGACCTTGGTGTAGAAATAGAATTTTTAGAACAATTATTGCGTAAGTCAACAACAAAAATCGGTTTTGATGTTGCAAAAGAGATTTCATTGTTGTACAATGTTCCTTTGCACCCTCGTTGGACATACCACTGGAATGATATTGATAAAGGGCAATTTTTAAGTTTATTAAAGTGGATTGAAAAAGGAAAAGTTGTTGAAAATAAGATAATATTACCATTAATTTATGAAATTAATTCTGATTTAAAGAATCAAGATCCGAAAAGAGTTTTAGAATTAATTGGTTTGCCACACGAAGTTATATTAAATGAAAATGTTGTTATAAAAGATGATGATGCCAGAGCTTTAATGTTTACATTGAATTATTTTGACTTAAAGTTAGATTTTGATAGTGTACTAGAAATTTTAAATAAAAGCTCAAAAATAACTATTCGTGATAAATCTGGAACTTACATTGGTGCAAGAATGGGACGTCCTGAAAAAGCTAAATTACGTAAATTAACTGGAAGCCCTCATGTATTGTTTCCTGTTGGAGATGAAGGCGGAAGAATGCGTAGTTTACAAGCATGTCTTGAAAAAGGAAAAATAATTGCACAATTCCCAATTTATTTTTGTAATAAATGCGAATTAGATACTATTTATCCAAGATGCGAAACTTGTGATAGTTTTACACAAAAAAAATATTATTGTAATAAATGCGATAAAGCTATTGATTATGATAACTGCGAAAAACATGGAAAAACTTCTTCTTTTTTAATAAAAAATTTACCAATAAACCATTATTTCGAAAAAGCATTAAAGAAAATTAATCTTAGAGAATCTCCTCAATTAATAAAAGGAGTAAGAGGAACAAGCAACGAAGATCATACACCAGAAAATTTAGCAAAAGGAATATTACGAGCAGTTCATGATTTATATGTGAATAAGGATGGTACAATAAGATATGATATGACTGAAATGCCGATAACTTCTTTCAAACCAAAAGAAATCGGAACTTCTATTGAAAAATTAAAAGAGCTAGGATACGAATATGATATTTATGGGAAACCGATTATTAATGATGAACAGTTAATTGAAATATTTCCTTCAGATATTATATTGCCAGCATGTAAAGAATCGCCTGATGAAGGTTCTGACCTTGTTTTAATAAGATTAGCAAATTTTATTGATGATACCCTTAAACACATTTATGGTTTACCGAAATTTTATAATATTAAAACAAGAGAAGATTTAATCGGACATATTGTTTTAGGGTTAGCACCGCATACTTCAGCTGCTGTTGCTGGGAGAATTCTTGGATTTAGTAAAACACAAGGATGTTTTGCCCATCCAATGTGGCATGCTGCACAGAGAAGAGATTGTGAAGGAGATGAAAATTGTATAATGCTTTTAATGGATTGTTTAATTAATTTCTCAAGAAAATATTTACCAGCGCATCGCGGATCTACGCAAGATGCTCCTTTGGTTATTACTTCATTATTAATTCCAAGCGAAGTTGATGATATGGTATTTGATTTAGATATATGTTCTCGTTATCCTTTGGAACTTTATGAAGCTGCAATGCAGTATAAATGGCCATGGGAAATTAAAATAGAACAATTACGTAATAGATTAGGAACAGACTCAGAATATTATGGATTTAGATCTACACATGATGTAAGTGATTTTAATATGGGAGTAAGATGTTCTGCTTATAAATATCTTCCAACAATGCAGGAAAAAGTTTTAGGACAGATTCAATTGGCAGAAAAAATAAGAGCAGTTGATCAGCAAGATGTGGCAAGATTGATAATTGAAAGACATTTTATTAGAGATATAAGAGGTAACTTAAGAAAATTTAGTACGCAACAATTTAGATGCGTTGGTTGTAATGAAAAATACCGCAGACCTCCATTGAAAGGCGAATGTACTAAATGTGGTGGTAGAATTATATTTACAGTATCAGAGGGTTTTATTGTAAAATATTTAAAACCAACCTTAGATTTGGCAGAAAAATTTGATTTACCTCCTTATCTAAGACAGAGTTTATATTTGACTAAGCTAAGAATAGAAAGTATGTTTGGTAAAGATGAAGAGAAGCAAGAAGGTTTAGGAAAATGGTTTTAAAATTTCAAGTTTCTCATCCAATAAAAAGAAGATGTTCGATTTGTAATGAATCCAAGTTAATTCCTTTAAATATTAGACCAATTTGTAAAGAGTGTTTGATTAAAAGAAAAAATAAAATAATTTATTATGAAAAATTAGTTTTAGTTATTCTATTAATAATAATTTCAATATTGTTAGTTATTTCTTTATGGTAAAAAGTTTTATTAAGTTATTTAATCTTTAAATGATATGTCAAAATTAGAATCAATAGTAAGAAGTTTCAATTTTAAAAAGTATTTAATATATCCATTATTTTTTTTAAGTTTAAATTGTGGAAGTGATGATTCTTCAAATAACCCAATAAAACCAACACCAACTTCAAATAAACTACCAGAAACAACAATAATTAAGCCAAATAATAACCAGAGTTTTAATACAAACTCAGTTACAGTTGAATGGTCTGGAAATGATTCAGACGGAAGAATTATTGGTTATGGAATTGCTTTAGATGGTGTTGGAAGCTATGTTTCATCTACCTCAAAAACTTATACAAATTTAACCAATGGAAATCATGTTTTTAGAGTTGCTTCTCAGGATGATAAAGAAGCTTATGATCCAACTCCCGCAGAAGTAACATTTACAGTTCAAAAAGAAATAATAGGTCCAAGTGAAAATACTAATTCAAATGGCTATGCTAGAATAGAACTTGGATCCTCTATTTTTGATGTTTATGTAAAAAATTTGTCCAACCAGCCATTGAATAATATTAAAGTTACAGGAAATAATTATGGAAGTATTCAGGGTTTCTTAGCTGAGGATTTTTCATACACTTACCTTAGTGAATTATATTATACTGGTGGTTTCGGTAAAATCGGAAAGCCCGCAATCCACGTTGATATGTTTTTAAGAGCCAAAAATAATAACGAAATTAGAATAAGAAATTTACCAGATTTGAGAAATAATCAAAATCTTGAATATCTTGGGACTGCTAGCTTATCAGATTTAAAGTATTTTTATGAAAAACACGATATTATATTTAAAAGTATGAGTCATCTAGAATTTATAGTTAAAGCTACGGGTGAAAAAGCATTCGGAGTTTCTTTAGAAGCAGCAAAAGCCAGAGAGTGGATAATAAATAATTCTTCAAGTTATGGTAAACTTGTAAATGAAATTTCTTCTTTTGTTGGACAAAGTTGGGATCCAGATGCATTTTATTTTGATATTTATCAACACAAACTTTTAAAAGTTGTAAATCATTATTTTGATGAAGATAAATTATGTACGCTAAAGGGAAAAGTTACTAATTCAAATAATCAACCAATTCAGGATGCTGGTGTAAGCATAGATAACACTTTTTTATTTGAGAAAACAAATTCTAATGGAAAATATGTTATAAAATCTTACATTGAAGTAGAAAGAGGTATAAATTCAGTTTTATTACCTGGAAATTATACAGTTACTGGAAGTGCAGCAAATTACGTAATAGAAACTAAAAATATTAATATTGTCGCTCCAATACCGCCTTACTATAGCTCAACGAAATTAGATTTCCAATTATTAGGACCAATAGGACAAAATAAAGATACCATTATATTTCAACCTAAATCAGAAGGCATAGATTCCCATGTAAGAAAAAATTTATCAAATAATCAAGGTGATCAAAACAATTATGGAAATGATGGCTCTTTATATGCATGGTACCAACCAAATGTTGGTCAAATTAGAAGTTTTATTAAATTTGATTTATCGAAAATGCCTTCATTTTCTCAAATAAATTCAGCAGTCCTTTATTTAAGCGGAGTTTCTTGGCATGTTTATGATTCAAAACTAGATCCGGCAACTGTTGAAATAAAAAAAGTTAGTTCATCATGGAGTGAACAGATAATAAATTGGAATAATCAACCTTCAACCAGTTCGAGTTTAACTACTAAACAAATAAGTTCTTCCGGATGGTACGATTTTAATATAACTTCAACAGTTACAAATTGGCTAAAAGGAACAGAAACTAATTATGGTATTGCAGTTATGCTTTATCAAGAATCGGGAAATCAGCAATGCACATTTCATAGCAGTGATATTTCTGGTTCAACACAACCCAAATTAATGATAATTTATACAAAATAATTATAGTAAGAAAAATAAAATTACAGGCAGAATTAAACAACCCATTAAATGATTTTTTCCAATGCCGGCTAGATTTGGTATTAACCCTATTGAAGTTGAAACTATTAATACTAATAAACCAATCCAACCAGTTAGTATTATAACTAAAATGGTTATTAAGGATATTATTGAAATACATAACTTAGCATAATTTACCCTTGACATTAATTTTGAGAATATTTTAGCAAATTTTAATGTTAACCAAGTTGCGATTCCTGCTGCAATTAATGAAACCGCTAAAAATAAAATTAATTGATTTAATGTAAAACTTTGCAGTATTTCTGAAATTACAACAACACTTCCATTTCTTGCTTTGTCTATTGAATAAAGAGCTAAAAAACTAACAATCATAACAAATGTATTTATGCTTCCAACGATAATTAAAAATTTTTCAGGTGTAATTTTTTTCTGCGTTGAAGTTGCTACAATAGCTGCTTGACTTGCTCCTAATCCGGGTAATAATCCTGTAAGAAAACTAGCAATAAAACCAGAGTTCATTGAACTAAAAATTTCTTTTTTACTTAATTTAACTTCTGTAAGATTTTGTTTTGGAATTTTTGTTTTTTGAAATAGGCTTGTTAATATAATGCTTGTTCCAAATAAACCAGAAAGTAAAGGAAATAATGGCTGAGAAAGTTGTAAATTTAAAGTTATTATTCCTAAAACTCCTGCTAATAAATAAACAATTAATGCTAAGCTTCTTGATTTTCTTTCTTTGTAAATTAATAAAATTGAGAAAAATATTAGGATGTAAGGAATAAATCTTTGAATTATTGGATAAATTATTTTGATGAAAGGTAATCCAATTGGAGCAAAAGCAACCATCATTATTACTGCAAATAAACTTCCTATTGCAGTTAATACAACAGCTTCATAACCTCTTCCTTCTAATAATAACTTGTGCCCTGGCAAAACACTTAATTCTAAACCAGAATCTGGTGCCCCAAGAAAAATACTCGGAATTGCATCAAGAAATGTATGTGTAACTGACATAGCAATAATTAAAATCGCTAGAGTTAATATTGAAACATGCTGTGATAAAAATGGAGTTAGGGAAAGAATAATTACAGCAACTAAATTAATGTGAACGCCCGGAGTTAATCCTGTAATAATACCTAAAAAACATCCAATTAATATTGC
>JBBSZT010000062.1:0-1006 GCA_038044585.1 Nanobdellota archaeon | reverse complement strand
TTGTTATTGTAGTAATTTTATTTATTGTCTCTGGATTGTTTTCTTCACTTTATGCAACTGAAAGCAGCAGTGGATTTTTTCAGAGTAAATTATTTGTCCCTCTTAAAACAATATTCGACCCAATAAAAGATGGGCTTAGTCATATAAAAAATCCTTGGGACTATGTAACTGGAGAAAATGCAGGTATTTTTTCTTTAGAAGAGCAGACAATTGAAAGAAAGAAGACTGGATTTGAATTAGGGGATATTAATTTTATTCAAGGAATCACTTATAATAATATTTACACTGGAGATGATATAGAAGCAACAACTGTTATGAAGATAAATGAGCTTCCTGATAAGATAGAAACTATTCGGGTTGGTTTTGAATGTTCCTTGGATAATATTAAGGGACATATTTCAGTAAATGGTAATGAATTAGAAAGAGATTTTATTGATATTACTAATCCTAAAAAAGGCGGATTGGAGCAGTATAATATTGATTGTTTAATCCCGAAGAGTGAAATTCCAACTGATTTCTTGCCTCAAATATATAATAGGAAAACAATAAGATTTAATTTGAATTATTTGAGAGATAAGGAGAATGATAATGCTGAGCGTGTCTTTTTAGATGTTTTTATTATTCCAGATGCAAAATTGTATAATCAATATAAGGGAACACCCAATAATGCCTTTAAGGATTTAATGAATGGTGTTTATGATAGTTTTAGAAATCCAATTGTCTCTAAAATGTTATATGAGAGTGATGCCAGTGCCAAGATGGGATTTTATACACAACCAATTGGGATAAATGGTAAATATAAATTATATTTCCAATTTAGCAATAATATATTTGGAAAGGGTAATGTAACTGTTAGGGGTCTTAAGATTAATCTACCCAATGGCTTTAGATTTGATGATAGTTGTAAATATCTAAATGGAAATGAGCTCAATGATAAGAAAATATTGGAAAGTATAAATGAAGAATTGAATAATGGAAGAGAATCCAGACCATACAGCTGTGATGT
>JBBSZT010000061.1:0-6134 GCA_038044585.1 Nanobdellota archaeon | reverse complement strand
TCAAAATGAAATATTTATATACTCAAACAGTATTGGATATTTTATGAAAAAAGAGATTATTTTAATTTTTTTATTATTAATAAGTTTTGTAAATGCACAAAATCTTACTCAAGAAACGAATATTTATTCTGATATTGGAGACGTAAAAATAGATGAAGATCCTGGTTTAACCCCAGATAGTGAATTATATTTTATTGATAATATCTTTGAAAGTATATTGGTTGGAGATAATCCTAAAAAAGCTTTATTATATAAAGAAGAAAAAATAGCTGAAGTTAGATTAATGATTGAACAGGGAAAAATTGAAGATGCTAAAAAAGCTCTCGAAAAATATGAAGATTATAATGATATACTAGAAAAAGAGGTTTCTCCAGAAATAGAAAAGGAATCTAGAGAAACGAGTAAGGCTGTAAAAGAATTTTTTGATGATGTTAAAGATAATATTAAAGATGAAGAAATTCTAAAAATAATAGAGAAAAGTGGTCAAACAGAAGATAAAATTGCTTTAGCTGCTAAAATTTCTAAACAAGTAGAAACATTATGCAAATCTTTGTCAGAATTAGATCCTCTACAATATGAAAGAGTTTGTAAAACAGATAAAGAGGCTCCTAAATGGCAAAAAGAATTAGATAAAAAATTAACTAAAGAGCAAGAAGAAGAGGCTAAAGAATTTTTTGGGATAATGTCACAATGTTTCAAGAATCCTAAAGAATGTCAGTGCAGCGAAATAAAGATTTCTTCATTTGCTGAGCAATGTAGCATAATTGCTCCTCTAGCTGCCGAATGTATGGAAGGTAATCAAGAATCTTGTGAAAAAATGGAAGAAGTTGGAGATCCCATCGAATTACTTCCATTTCATCTACAGGAAGTTATGGAAGAAGTAGAAAAAAGATATGGAGAATCTCAATATGATTTATATATTCCTCAAGAATGTAAAGAAGCCCAAGCATTAGATAGAGAAAGTTGTATGAAGGTTATGTTTAAATTAAATGCACCTGAAGAATGTGTTGCTGCTTTTGAAAGTGGTGAAATTGATATTAAGAATGAAAGAGAAGCAAGAGAGAAATGCGAAGAAATAATGTTTAAAACAAATGCTCCTGAAGAATGTATAGAAGCAGGACTTAAAGATCCTAAAGAATGTAGTAAATTAATGTTTAAGACTTATGCACCTCAAGAATGTATAGATGCTGGTTTAACAGGAGAATTAAGAAGTAATGAAAAAAAATGTCGTGAAATTATGGAAGGTCAAGATAAAGTCAGAAGAGAAGGACCACATGGACCTGCACCAGGATTTAATTGTAAAGGTATTGAAAACTCTGAAGAAAGATTAAAATGTTTTGATTTAGCATTAGAAAGGATTGGTTTTGAGGGTGAAGATTTTGAAAAAAGAGAAGAATTTAGAAGATCAGAAGAAGGATTCCCACCACAATGTAAAGAAGCAAATGCCCTAACTAGAGAATCATGTGAAGAAGTGATGAAAAAAATAGGACAAGAACGTAGAAGAGATTTTGAAGAAGAAAGACAAAAAAGTGAAGAACAATTTAGAAAAGAGTTTGAACAATACAGACCAATAGAAGAATTTAGACAGCCTGTTGAAAGAAAAGAATTCCTAAAAGAAGGAGAAATTTCTAATGAAGGATTTATACCTCCAGAAGGAATTCAACAAGAATCTAGTCCTAATCAAGAAACTAGTGGTGGTTCAAGTGAAAGTTCCAGTGAATCTCAACCAAGTAGCTCTGGAGAAAGTTCAGGTAGTCAAGAATCACAAGTTACAGGACAAATAGTTTTTATAGATAATAAATTTTTAGCTTATTATTTTAAAAATTTTAGAAAATAAATTCTCAATAAAATATCAAAAGGTATTTAAGTAAGATTAACAAAATATAGATAATGGTTGATAAAAAAATAGAGGAATTTGTTGGTTTAGCTGCAACAAAAATAGCAAAAGAAATAGGCGCTTCTGGCATTATTACAATAGAACAAAAAAAAGTTACAGAAGGTTTTAATCAAGATGATCTTTATCTAGAAGTTTTAGTTACAATATTCAAAAAAGTCAAAGAGAATACATATTCAAAACAGAATTATTCAACTAAAATTAAAAAAAATACAGATGGTTCAATCATGCCTGTAAAAGAATTATTAATGGAGGCTATTTCAAAAAGATATCTTTCTAAGGGTGATACAATGGTCTGTGTTGTTGATGAAAGTGTCAGCATGGGTTATAAATCATTAATGTTAGTTTTTGAAGTTGATAAAATATTATTTAATATTAGTACACATAATTTAGCTGAAAACATAAATCCTAACGTAATTGAAAGTGTAATAGATATGGCACTTGAAATAGGAAAATATGGGAGAGAGGAAAGAAGAATTGGAACAGGATTTATAGTTGGTGATAGAAGTGAGATAATGAAATATACAAAACAGTTGATTGTTAATCCTTTTTCAGCTTACAGCGATGAAGCAAAAAGTATACTTGATCCAAATTTGCGTGAAACAATAAAGGAATTTGCGCAATTAGACGGCGTTTTTGTTATTGATAAAGATGGAACAATCGTAAGCTGTGGAACATATTTAGATGTTGATACTACAAATGTTACTTTATATCATGGTTATGGCACCAGACACAGAAATATAGCTGCATTAACAAAAGAAACAAATGCAATCGGTGTAGTTGTTAGTCAATCTGGCGGAAAAGTTACTATTTTTAAAGATGGAAAAGCTGTTATGAGATTATAAAGATTTAAATATTCTTAAAATACTCAAAAATAATGAATTGTATAATTATTCATGGATGTTCTGATGATGTTAAAGATAAAATGTATAATAAACATTGGATTCCCTGGATAAAAAAAGAATTAATTTCTTTAGGAATAAAAACAGAAACTCCAACTATGCCAAAACCATGGCAACCAGATTATATTTCTTTTAAAAAAGAATTTGAAAAAAATAAAGTTACAGAAGGCACAATCTTAATTGGACATAGCTGCGGATGTGCATTTTTAGTTCGTTGGTTGGGAGAAACAAAACAAAAAATTAACAAATTAATACTTGTAGCACCCTGGAAAATCGCAGATGAAAATGATAAATTAAAAAGAGCTTTTTACGAATATTCTATAGACAAAACAATTAAATCCAGAGTAAAAGAAATTGTAATTTTTACATCAGATGACGAAGATGAGGATGGTAAAAAAAGCTTGAAGATTTTCTATAATGATTTAGGTGGAAAAGTAATTGAACTCAAAGAAAAAGGTCATTATACAATTGATGATATGAAAACAGAAGAATTTCCAGAATTGTTAAAAGAAATATTAAAATAATTCTAAATAAAAACATTTTTAATGTAAATAAATTAAAAACTTCTCATGGGCTCGTAGCTCAACCTGGACCAGAGCATCGCCGTCCTAAGGCGAGGGTTGTGGGTTCAAATCCCATCGGGCCCGTTTAAGAAACTGTTTCAACCTTACCAAGAATAATATCCTTTGTTTTTAATTTCTCAAGTAATTCCTGACTAAGTTCTTTTTTGATTTCATTGGACTTGTCAAAATCAACCATATATCTTACCTTGATAATTATTCCTTTTTCATAAATATTCATCCTAGTCACAACTTTTTCATACTCCCTAAAATTTTCTTTAAACAATTTTTTCATGTCATTTTTTATGTTTTTATCATAATATTTTTGCACAACATCATTAATAATTTTTAATGCCTTTTTCCAGTTACTATGATAAGTAATATTTATAGAAATTGAATCCCACAAATAAGAAGTTCCTCTGGTAAAATTAGTTACAGCAGTAGTTAATGCAAATTCATTTGGCATTGAAACAGATCTTCCTGTAGAATCTCCATCTGGATTTAATTCACTAAGATTTGTATACATAACTTTAATATCATAAACTTTTCCTGTAATATTGTTTAATGATATAATATCCCCGATCTGATAAGTTCTTCCAAATATTATTGTAAGCCAACCCATAAAATTTAATATTGGTTTTTGTAAAGCAAAAGTTATTCCAAAACCAATTAAACCAAGCGAGGTTATTAATGAACCAATCTGCTTTAACAATAAAGAAAACGTCACAAATACCACAAAGATCCATATTAAATATTTATAGACTGTTAAAAAGAGTTTTATGTTCTTCTTGTTTCTTCCTATCCTTTCTAAATATCTCAAAATTAATTTGCTTGTAAATTTAATAAATAAATAAGTTATTGAAAATACAATCAACAAAGTTGTTATATTCTCCAATAAAGGAAGATACGGTTTTAAAAATTGGTCAAATAATCCTTCTAAATAACCAAAACCCCTTGTTTTTATACCTATATAAACAAATATAGATATAACTAGCAATAAAAAGGATAAGGTGATATTACTATGCTGGCTCTTTTTTTCTAGAATCATATTAATAAACTAAAATTACCTATTTAAATTCTTTTTCATTAGGTTTATATATTAATTAATTTAAATAACTCTATGAATGAATTATTAATTTTAATTTATATAATGTTGATTTTTATTAGCATAGCTTTTTGGGAAGCATACGTTGAAGGAAAATATGGTTGGGCAGTTCGTTCTTATGGCTGGAAAGTTAAATTTGGAAAAAGGACTTTAACAGCTTATCATTTCTGGGCATGGATGATAATGATTCCTATGTTTCTAATTCTTCCTTTAATTATATATGGTTTTAATCTGAAGATATTTGGAATATTATTAGCAAGTTATTTTCTCGGTGCAGTAGTAGAAGATTTCGCATGGTTTATAGTAAATCCAGAAGTAAAAATAAAAGAATTTAATCCAAGATTCGCAAAATGGCACAATTGGTGGAACATTTTTGGATTTAAAATACCTGATTTTTATATTATGTATCCTATAATTGCGTTAATTATCTGGTTGTTAATTGTAAAATAATTTCAGCTGCTTCTGTTGCTCCATTTTTAGAAATACTATAATATTTTAATTTGTTTTTTAAATTATCTAAGTTTTCAAGCAATTCATTAATTTTATTTCTCAAATAAATTAATCCTAATTCATCCATATCTCCTTTAATACAATAATCGTTCATTAAATATGTATTCTGATATTGCTCTAAATAGTTTGGAATAGGAAATATTAATGAAGGTTTTTTGTAAACTAATGCTTCGCTTAAGGTACAGTGACCAGCTAAACTTATCAACGCTTTTCCAACTTTTAAATACTCTAAGAAATTTGGTTGGAAAGGAAGTATGGTAACATTTGAAATTTTAGTGTTTAGATTAACTCCAAAAACAATAAATTCCTCATCATAATATCTTGCAACATTAACTATATTCTTTACTAATTTCAATCCAAATTTTGCTCCTCCTATTGTAATTAAAATAGGTTGCTTGTTAAATCCAAATTCGTTCATTAATCTAGTTTCTAAAGGCAATGCTTGTGGTAAATCTCTAAGAATTGGATTAACATAATTAATTTTGCCTTCTTTTCTTGTAGGTTGGGTAAGGATTGGAATAATTGTTGCAGACGCATTTATGTGAGAATATGAAACAGCTTTTTTTATTAAATAAGTGTATAAGCCAAAATCATGTGCAAATTTAATATTATGCAAATCGAGATTATAAATATAAACTGATTTTGTATTTGTTTTTTTAGCAGCAACTATCGCTTCTGGCTCAGCATCACTTATTACTACATCTGGTTTGTAATCTTGAATTAATTTTTTTATCTTCGCAATATTATTAAAATACTGGAATGGATAGAATATGTTTGAAAAAATAACTTTGCTTGCATCAACTTCTGCTTTTGTATCTGGAAATTTCTGTCCTATAATTTCTGTTAAAGGAAATCTTTTCTTGAAATAATTTATAGCCATCCCATATGTAGCGACATTTATCTCTGCATCCTTGTCTTTTCTTAATATCTCTCGAATAACAGCTTCCTCTCTCATTGTATGCCCAAATCCAATTCCTGTTATAACAAATAAGTATTTCATTTTATTTCTTTAAGATAACTTCCTAATATATTTTTCTTCATTAAGAATATTTTATCTATAATTTGTTTGCCTTGTATAAAATCGACTTTTTCTCCATAGTAATTTATACTATTTCTAACATATCTTAATCTATCAAATTGCCCATATTCAAAATCTTTTATTA
>JBBSZT010000060.1:0-15003 GCA_038044585.1 Nanobdellota archaeon | reverse complement strand
CAACATTGCTTAGTTTGTACTTAAAATTAAAATTTATAAAACTTTGCTTTTTAATCTAGAAAACTATTTAAACTATTATTCATAAGTCTATTTTTATGTATGATTTTAAGCATGTTGAGCAGGAAATAAGCAAACTTTGGAATAAGAATGACAAGGAAATAAAGAAAAGCTTACAATATGATCCTAAAAAGACGCTTTACTCATTTTTGGAAGGACCACCAACAGCAAACGCTCCTCCCGGATTGCACCATGTTGAAGTTCGTGTTTTTAAGGATTTATTTTGCAAATTCAAATACATGCAAGGATTTACTGTTCCAAGAAAAGGGGGTTGGGATTGTCACGGATTACCAGTAGAAGTTCAAGTTGAAAAAGCTCTAAAACTAAACTCAAAAAAAGATATTTTAAGTTATGGTATTAAAAAATTTAACAAACAATGTAAAGATTCTGTTTTTTCTTATATTGAAGAATGGAATAAACTTACGAATAGAATGGCTTTCTGGATTGATTTAGAGCATCCTTATATTACCCTAGAAAATAATTATATTGAAAGTGTATGGTGGTCATTAAAAGAATTATATAATAAAAAAATGTTGTATGAAGGACATAAAGTTGTTCCTTATTGTCCAAGATGTGAAACTCCTTTAAGTTCGCATGAAGTTGCTTTAGGCTACAAAGAGGTTACAGAGCCAACCGTAACAATAAAGTTTAAAATAAAAGGTGAAAATAGGTATTTGTTGGCATGGACAACTACACCATGGACTTTACCAAGTAATTTAGCTTTAGCTGTAAATTCAAAAATTGATTACGCAATTGTTAAAGAAAATAATGAAGAGTATATTTTAGCTCATGATTTAGTAAAGAAATATTTTAAAGATGCTAAAATAATTAAAAAAATAAAAGGAAAAGAATTATTAAATCTAAAATATGAACCAATTTTTTTATATTTCAAAGATTTAAAAAATTCATTTAAAATAATTTCAGGAGATTTTGTTTCTACAGAAGAGGGAACTGGAATCGTGCATATGGCTCCTGCATTTGGTGAAGATGATTATGAAGCTTGTAAATTAAATAAAATAGATTTTGTAAAACCAGTAGATGAAACAGGTCATTTTACATCTGAAGTTAAAGATTTCAAGGGGATGTTTGTTAAAGACGCTGATTCAAAAATTATTTCTTATCTGGATGAAAAAGGAATATTATTCAAAAAAGAAAATTATACACATACATATCCGTTTTGTTGGAGATGTGATACTCCTTTAATTTATTATGCAATGATTTCATGGTTCATAAAAGTTAGCTCAATGCGCGAACAATTGTTGAAAAATAATGAAAAAATAAATTGGGTTCCTAAACATATTAAAGAAGGAAGATTTGGAAACTGGCTAGAAGGTGCGAAAGACTGGGCATTATCAAGAAAGAAATTCTGGGGTACTCCTTTGCCAATTTGGAGATGTGATAAATGTAAAAATGAAATTATAATTGGAAGTGTAAAAGAATTAAAAGATTTATCCGGAATTAAAAAAGAAATTGATTTACATAAACCAGGAATAGATGAAATTAAAATAAAATGCAACAAATGTAGATCTTCAATGACTAGAATTCCAGATGTAATCGATTGCTGGTATGATTCTGGTTCTGCAATATTTGCGCAATATCATTATCCATTTGAAAACAAAGAAATGTTTGAAAAAAGTTTTCCTTATGATTTTATTGCAGAAGCTATTGATCAAACAAGAGGATGGTTTTATACTTTGCACGTTCTTGGTACAATCTTATTTGGTAAAAATTCTTACAAGAATGTCGTTTGTGCAGGTCATATCGTTGATGAAAATGGTGAAAAAATGTCTAAAAGTAAAGGGAATATCCTTAATCCTTGGGAAACATTTAATATAATTGGTGTAGATGCAACCAGATTACAATTCTGCGTGAATGAACCAGGAGACCAGAAAAGGTTTAGTATAAATTTAGTTAATCAGCAAGTAATGCCCTTTCTTACCATATTATGGAATTCATACCAATATTCCAAAAATTTGAAATCAACAAATAAACCAAAATTACAATTAGAAGATTCTTGGATAATTTCCAAAGTAAATTCTTTAATAGATAACATAACGCAAGAACTTGAAAAACACAATTATCATAAATGTTTAGCTTTATTTATAGAATTTGTTAATGAAGATTTATCTAGAACGTATATAAAATTAATAAGAAATAGGGCAGATGATGGTGATGCAACCTTAGGTTATGTTTTTACTTATGTTCTAGATAGGTTATCTAGATTATTAGCGCCATTTGCACCTTATATCTCTGACTTTATTTACCAAAGCGTTGATAATAAAAGTGTACACTTAAGTGAATGGCCAATTGCTGATAAAAATATGATAAGGAAAGAAATTGAATTAAATATGAAACATGCAAAAGATGTTGTTCAGAAAATATTAAATGAAAGAAGTAATAAACAAATTGGTGTAAGGTGGCCTTTACTTGAGATTACTGTTAAAAGTAAAAATGAGGCCATATTGAATTCTATAAAAAATTTACAAAAAATAGTTAAGAATCAAGTTAATTGTAAAAAAATAATATTGAAGAATGAAGATACTGAAGAAGAATTTGAGATTTCTTTGAATACAAAATTAACACCAGAATTAGAAAAAGAAGGTTATACAAGGGAAGTTCTAAGAAGAATACAAGATTTAAGAAAAAAAGCTAAATTAAATAAAAATGATAAAATTGAATTATATTTAGAAAGCAAGATTAATTTGGATTTAAATTTAATTAATAGATTGGCTAATGCAAAGGTTGTAAAGAAGTTTAATTCAAAGAATTCTGAAAAATTTAATATTAAAGATAAAGAATTTGAGATAGGAATTAAAATTTAATTATTTTAGTAACTCAACGTATTGATTCATAACCATTAGGAACACCGTTTTTTGACATAACTACCTGCCATAATTGATTTTTTCTTGCACGGAATGAACCTGCAGATGATAATAAATAATAATTCCACATTCTAAAAAATCTTTTATCATATTTTGATTTGATTCTATTCCAATTTCTATTAAAGTTACTGCGCCAAGCCATTAATGTTTTATCGTAATGTGCACTAAAATTATGCCAATCTTCTACTACAAACAAATTTTCAATAGACTCGCTTATTTGTTTTATAGAAGGTAGCATTGAGTTTGGAAATATATATTTATTTATCCAAGGTTCAGTATAAGTAATAGATTCATTTCTACCAATTGTATGCAATAAAAATAAGCCGTTATCTTTTAAATGGTTATGAACAATTTTCATAATATCTTTATAATTTTTATAACCAACATGTTCAATCATCCCACATATTAGGACCTTATCAAATTCTCCATCTAGATCCCTATAATCCTGTTTTCTGATTTCAACAGGCAAACCTTTTGTGTATTCTTTTGAATATTTTATTTGTTCATCTGATATATTTATTCCAGTAACATGGCATCCGTAATTCTGAGTTGCAAATTTAGCAAAACCACCCCAACCAGAACCAATATCTAAAACTTTATCTTCAGAGTCTAGCTGTAATTTTCTACAAATTAGGCCAAGTTTTAGTTCTTGGGCTTTATTCAAATCTTCGGTATCTTTAAAATAACCACAAGTATATTGATTATAAGGATCCAAAAACGATTCATAAAGTTCTGCATTTAAATTATAGTGCTGAGTAGCAACTTTTTTAGATTTAATTCTAGTTTGCATGTTTAAAAACTTAGACTCTAAATTAAGAATAATTGTTCCTAAATCTGGTTTAATTTTTTTATCTAACTTTGAAATTAAAATTTTATAAAAAAATTCATCAAGTTTTTCAGAATCCCACCAACCATCCATATAAGATTCTCCTAAACCTAAAGGACCATCACTTAAAACTCTTTTATAAAAATCTTCATTATGAATTTGAATATCCCAAGAACGATTTCCATCTACTTTTATATCCGCATATTCTAATAAACTTTTTATATATTCCCTCGCTTTTACCATTTTAACCTTTAAATAGTAATTACATTTTATTTATAAATAACCTTTATATACTTTTCTGTTTGTTTATAAATAAAACTTAAAAAATAGGGGGTCTTATTAATGGCTAAAAATAAATCTAAGATTAAAATACAAAATATTGTTGTTTCTACAAGTTTAGAACACGACATTCCTTTGATAAAACTTGCTGAGGTTCTACCAAATACAGAATATAACCCAGAACAATTTCCAGGTTTGGTTATGCGCATAAAAAATCCAAAAACTTCAGCATTAATTTTTAGTTCTGGAAAAGTTGTTTGCACAGGTGCTAAATCTTTAGGTAAAGTAAGAGAAAGCCTTAACAAAATAATTGAAAATTTGAGAAAAATAAGAATTAAAATTAAAGTTAGACCAAAAATAAATGTTCAGAATATGGTTGCTTCTGGTACAATTAATATGGATCTAAACCTAAATTCTTTGGCAATGAAATTAGAAAATACAGAGTATGAACCAGAACAATTTCCAGGATTAGTTTACAAATTGCCTGGAACAAGGGCAACATTCTTATTATTCAGCAATGGAAAGATAGTCTGTACAGGAACAAGATCGGAAACTAAATTAAGAGAAGCTGTAGCTAAACTAATTACAAATCTAAAGAAACTAAAGAAAATAAATTAAAATGCATTTTGATGCCACAGAACAAATAGAACGCTTTAAAGAATTTTTTAGTTACAATTATGAAGATTCCTTACATCATTTAGCTTCTCGTGGCATTAATGTATTAAAAGTGGACTTTGCGCAGCTTGCAAAATTTGATCCAGAAATTGCAGACCAATTACTTGAAGAACCAGAGGATATTATAAGAGCAGCTGAACTAGCAATCGATAATTTTGATTTGCAATTAAAAAATTTCAGAGTTCGTTTTTATAATTTGCCTAGGGATCAATTCGTATTTATCCGGGATATTAGAAGTACTCACTTAAATAAATTCATGACAATTGAAGGAATCGTAAGACAAAGCTCTGATGTACGCCCACAAGTAACTTCTGCGAAATTTGAATGTCCTTCTTGTGGCAATACAATTACCATATTACAATTAGATTCAAGGTTTAAAGAACCATCTAGATGCTCTTGTGGTAGAAGAGGCAGATTTAGATTAGTAAGCAAAGATTTAGTTGATGCGCAACGTTTAGTTCTAGAGGAAATTCCAGAATCTTTACAAGGTGGGGAACAACCAAAACGTTTGAGTGTTTTCTTGAAAGAAGATTTAGTAGAACCAAAAATGGAAAAAAAGACAACACCAGGAAGCAAAGTTATAGTTTATGGCATTGTTAAAGAAGTTCCAATTTTTCTTAGAACGGGAGCTCAGTCTATAAGATATGATTTAATGGTGGAAGCCAATAATATCGAAGCCATAGAAAAATCATTTGGAGAATATGAATTAGATGATTTAGATGAAAAAGAAATTAAAAAACTTTCACAAGATCCAAAAATATTTGAAAAACTAACTAAATCAATTGCTCCTAGTATTTATGGTCATGAAAAAATTAAGGAAGCTTTAGTATTGCAGTTAATGGGCGGTGTGCGTAAATTTAAAGAAGATGGAACAACGACAAGAGGAGATATTCATATACTTTTAGTTGGAGATCCTGGTAGTGGAAAAAGTCAAATGCTTACATTTATTTCAAAAGCTGCTCCAAAATCCAGGTTAGTTTCTGGGAAAGGAGCTTCTTTAGATTATAATGAACCTTTATTAATAAGAAAAAATAATTTTCTTGATTTAGTAAAAATAGGTGAATTTGTAGATAAGAACTGCAATGGGTTAGATGAGGTATTTGTAAATTTGGATAGCGAGGATATAAAAGCACTATCTTTAAATCTGAAAACAAAGAAAATTGAATGGAGAACTATAAAGTCTGTTTATAGGCATAAAAACAAAGATAAATTACTTAATTTTACCTTAGAAACAGGTAGGCAAGTAAGGGTAACTAAGGATCATAGTATATTTGTTTTAGAAAATGGTAATACCATACATAAAAATGCAGCAGATTTGAAAAGAGGAGACTGTGTTTTAATTCCTTCTAAAATGCCTTCAGAAGAAAAAAATGCAATTGATCCAGATTTTGCTAGACTAGTTGGTTATTATATTGCTGAAGGACATCTAATTAATAAGGATGGTTCTTATAAAATAGAATTTACATTAAATAATAATGAAGATTTTATCTTAAAAGATATAAAATTTTTATCTAATAAATTCTTAAATCAAGAGGCAAAATCCTATAAACATGGTGAAAACGGAATTCGAGTCACTGTCTACGGAAAAGACGCTTATTATCGTTTTGTAGATGTACTTGGAAAAGTAGCACATAAAAGAGCGAAAGATAAGAGAATTCCTTTGCTAATACTTAACTCCAACCATGATGCTAGAAGTGAATTTATTAAAGGTTATATTCTTGGGGACTCTGGGGTAACTAAATCAAAAGGATTAATGTCAGATCTTTTGTATTTATATCTACAAGATAGAATAATTGCTTCTTGTAGTATGCGTCTTGATAAAAATGAAAAAAAGAACCTTATAAATGGAAGAGAAATTAAAAAAGAAGGATTGATATATGATTTAAAAAGTCCTAATCCAAAAAAAATTTATAAAAATAGATATAAAAATCCACCATTTGAAAGCCTAAGTAAATTACTATGCGATACTTTTTTAAAAACAATAATATCTAGCGATTATTCTAGGGCTAATGAAAATAGATTAGGCAATAATAATTTTTTAACTAGATTAAATTTTATAAGTAATGAAATCTTTGCTACGGGTGGTGAATTAAGGACTAAATTTGGAGATTCTATTCTTGAATATCTTGGAGAAAATAGCGATTATTTTACAAAAATTAGACAAGGCAGAGAATGTTTAGTCGCTTTATCAGAAAAAGGTAAATTATTATTTGACGAATTAATAAGGTTTAGAACTTTAATGCAAGGGGATTTAGGTTTTACTAGGATTAAAAAAATAGAGGAAGTTGAATCTAGTAGCGAATATGTATATGATATTTCAATACCAGAAAATGAAAATTTTGTTGCGGGATTCGGCGGGATTATTTGTCATAATACAGGTGCAGGATTAACAGCAACAGTTGTCAAAGATGAATTTTTAAGAGGATGGGCATTAGAAGCAGGTGCATTAGTTTTAGCAAATGGCGGGATTGCTGTTATAGATGAGTTAGATAAGATGAATCCTGAAGATAGAGATGCATTACATGAAGCATTAGAACAACAGAGAATTAGTATTTCAAAAGCAAATATTCAAGCAACTTTACGTGCAGAAACAACTGTTTTAGCTGCAGCAAATCCGAAATTAGGAAGGTTTGACCCATATGCACCGATTGCTTCACAAATTGATTTACCTCCAACTTTAATTAACAGATTTGATTTAATTTTTCCAATAAGAGATTTACCAAACAAAGAATTAGATGAAAAAATTGCAAGCCATGTTCTAAATTTGCAACAAAATCCAGATGATATAAAAACAGAAATCTCAGGAGAACTATTAAAAAAATATTTATCTTATACTAAACAAAAAGTATTCCCTCATTTAACAAATGAAGCTATTGAAGAAATAAAAAGTTTTTATGTTGGATTAAGAAATTCAGGACAAAAAGGAGAAGATGAAATAAGACCTATTCCAATAAGTGCTCGTCAGTTGGAAGCTTTAGTAAGGTTAGCAGAAGCATCTGCAAGAACAAAATTATCTGATAAAGTTACTAGGGAAGATGCTAAACGTGGAATTGAGTTATTAAAATATTGTTTGATGCAGGTTGGTTATGATTATGAAACAGGACAAATTGATATAGATAGAATTACTACAGGTGTTCCTGCTTCACAGCGTTCTAAAATAGTTGCTGTACGTGAAATTATAAAGAAATTAGAAAATAAAGTTGGAAAGATGATTCCTATAGCTGATATAATTATAGAAGCATCAGCGCAAAATGTTAATGAATCTCAGGTTGAAGAGATTATTGAACAATTAAAGAGAGAGGCCGAGGTGTTTGAACCAAAAAGGGGCTTCGTAAGCAGATTATGATGATGGTAAATAGATTAATTGCTTATAAAATATGGTTAAATTATTTAAAAGAAGAAAATTTTGTAAATAAAACCCAGGATTTTGAATCAAATTACATTTCTGTTGGGAATAAACAGATTTCTAGAATAAATATAATAGCAAACGTTGTTGGTAAATTTCAAAGTGAAGATGGAAATTATCTTGCAATAACAATAGATGATTCAAGCGCACAAGTAAGATTAAAAACATGGAGAGAAGATACTAAGATATTAAATAATATTAATGTTGGTGATATTGTTTTAGTTATAGGAAAAGTAAGAAATTATAATGATGAACTTTATATTTTACCTGAGATAGTAAAGAAAGTTTTAATAAATGATGAGTTACTAAGAAGACTTGAACTAATCAAGGAATACGGCTTGCCGAAAGAATCTGAAATCATTGAAGAGCCTGAACCAAAGATAGAATATGAAGAAATAAATTTTAACTCTAATAATTTAAAAAATCAACTATTAAATTTAATAGAGAAAAATGAAGAAGATTTAGGAATAAATTTAGAGGAAATCAAAATTCAATTACATTCTGATTTAGTTAGCATTAATAAAATTCTTGAAGAGTTATTAAAAGAAGGACAGATTTATCTTATTAATAATAAATACAGATTATTACTATAAAAACCTTTAAAAAACCTTATTTCTAATTAACGTTATGGAAAATTACGAGAAATTATTGGAAAAAGCAAAATCCAGCTTGCCTGAGATAAAACCAAGTAGCCAGAGGTTTGAAATGCCCAAGGCAGTCGGTCATGTTCAGGGCAATAAAACAATAATCTCAAATTTTGCAGCAATTGTAAAAACATTCAACCGCGACCAGAATCATATTTTAAAATACTTGTTAAAGGAATTAGCAACACCAGGTAACGTTGACGGTCCGAGGTTAATTTTAGGAAGAAAGCTTTCCTCAGGATTAATCAATGCAAAAATAGAACAATATGCGATGGAATTTGTACTTTGTAGGGTATGCAAGAAACCAGATACAATACTAACTAAAGAAGAACGTGTAACAACAATGAAATGCACTGCTTGTGGTGCAAAAAACCCAGTAAGGGCAAAGATATGATTTATTTAAAAATAAACAAAACAGAACAAAGTGAGATAATTGCGGTATGCGATTCAGGTTTAATTGGAAAAAGATTCTCTGAAAATGGTTTAAATTTAGATATAAATGAGATATTTTACAAAGGAGAGATAATGAATGAAAAAGAAATTATTAAAATATTAAAAGAAGCTAGAAATATAAATATTGTAGGAAAAGAATCTATAAAATTAGCAGTTAAAGCTGGAATAATTGATAAAGAAAATATAATAAAAATAAAAAATATACCTCATGCAATGGTTTTTTGAATATGATATACACAAACTCAAGATCTTATGAAGGAATTTTACAAATCCGCCCTAATGATAAGAGAATATTGAATTATGTAAAAGAGGAGATTAAGAAAGCAGGAAATGTTTTTATTTGCAAAGAAGTATACAAGAAATTTGGCACTGATTTATATTTAACAAATAAATATTTTATGATTCAATTAGGAAGAAGATTAAAACAGAGATTTCCTGGAACAATAAAAAGGTCCAGAAGTTTATACAAAACGAGCAGGATGACAAGTAGAGTAATTTATCGTTCAACAGTTTGTTTCAGATTAAATGAAAATACCGAATAGTATTGCAAAGATTTATAAAATAACTTAATTATTTTATTAAAATGGAACAAACTCAGCAAGATCTGCCAGAGTTCAGAATAAAAATTCCGAGAAATAATGAAATTCTTGGATTTATAGAACAAAGATTAGGCGGAAGCAGAATGAGAGTAAGATGTTTAGATGGAAAAACAAGAATCTGTAGGGTTCCTGGAAGATTGAAAAGAAAACTTTGGATTAGAGAGGGAGATTTGCTGCTTATTGAACCTTGGGAATTTGATCATGAAAAAGGAGATGTTATTTTTAAATATCAACCTAACCAAATCGACTGGTTAAAAAAGAAAGGTTATCTAAAAGAAACTGAAGTGCAAGAAGAATTCTAAATATGGATCAAACCAGAATTCCAAAAGAAAGAATAGCTGTTTTAATAGGTAAAAAAGGAGAAATTAAAAAAAAGATTTCTCAGGTTACCAATACAAAATTGCGAATTAATTCTAAAGATGGGGATGTTATTATAAGCGGTGAAAATGGATTAGATGTTTATATGGCAAAAAAAATTATTACTGCGATAGGTAGAGGTTTTAACCCAGAAATTGCATTGACATTATTAAATGAAGAGAATGATATTGAAATAATAAATATACAAGGGTTTACAAGGAATACTAAAAATGATTTAGAAAGAATTAAAGGAAGATTAATCGGAAAAGAAGGTATAACAAGAAAACTAGTGGAAAATATAACAAATGTTGAAATTTCAATTTATGGAAAAACAATAAGTATTATTGGTAATTTGGTTAATTTGAATATTGCAAGACATGGGGTTATTAATCTATTGCAAGGAAGCAAGCACGGAAAAGTTTATTCTTATTTAGAAAAACAGAGAAAAGCAAAAAACTTATAAATTATTCACAGCAAAACTTGAGAAGGTAAAAGAGGATTGATATGACAGAGAACATTAAAGCATATGAACTAGCAAAACATCAGCGTGAAATTTCTATATCAGAATTCTTTTTAAAAAATCGTCATTTGCTTGGTTTTGATAACCCCACAAGAGCATTAATGATGGTTGTTAAAGAAGCTGTTGATAATTCTTTAGATGCATGTACTGAAATAAATGTTCTTCCTGAAATAAAAATTGAATTAAAACAAATTAATGAAAACAGGTTTATTGTTATTGTAGAAGATAATGGACCCGGGATAGTAAAACAGCAAATCCCCAATATTTTTGGTAAATTATTATACGGAAGCAAATTTCATACTTTAAAACAATCTCGCGGACAGCAGGGTATTGGAATAAGTGCAGCTGTTTTGTATTCTCAGTTAACAACTGGAAAATCAACTAAAATTTATTCTAGGATAAGCCCAAAAAAACCATCACATTATTTTGAATTACAAATTGATACTAAAAAAAATGAACCAAAGATTTTAGAGGATAAAGAAGTAAACTGGAATAAAGAAAATGGTACAAAGATTGAAATAGAAATTGAAGGAAGATATTTAAAAGGAAAACAAAGTGTAGATGAATATGTAAAACAGACAGCAATTGTAAACCCTCATGCTACTTTTATTTATCTTACACCAGAAAAAGAAAAATTTGTTTATGAACGAGTTACAGAAGAATTACCACATGAAGCCAAGGAAATAAAACCACACCCTTATGGGATTGAGTTAGGTCAGTTAATGAAAATGCTTCAGGAAACAAGAGCGAATACATTACAAGGTTTTTTACAAACTGATTTTTCTAGAATTGGACAACAAACAGCAGAGGAAATTTGTAATAAATCTAAACTAAGAACAGATGAAAAACCAAAAAAATTAGACGATAAACAATCTGAAGTTTTGTTTAAAGTATTGCAAGAAACGAAGATAATGGCACCACCAAGTGATTGCTTAAGTCCTATAAAAGCAGAATTATTAGAAAAAGGATTAATGAAAGAAATTAAAGCTGATTTTTATGCTACAACAACAAGATCACCAGCTGTTTATAGGGGAATGCCATTCATAATTGAAGTCGGAATTGCCTATGGCGGTGAATTAGAAAAAGAATCTCAAGTTAGGGTAATGAGGTTAGCCAATAGAGTTCCATTATTATATCAGCAAGGAGCATGTGCAATTACAGAAGCTGTTTCTGAAACGAGCTGGAAATCTTATGGATTACAACAAAGTGGAAATAATCTTCCTGTAGGACCCGCATTAATATTATTGCATATTTCGAGTGTTTGGGTTCCATTTACAAGCGAAGCAAAAGAAGCAATTGCCCATTATGATGAAATTATCAAAGAAATGAAATTAGCATTACAGGAATGTGGAAGAAAATTAAGCATTTATATTCACAAACATATCAAAGCAGCAGAACAACTTGAAAAAATTGGATTATTTGAAAAATATATTCCAGAATTAGCAAATGCATTATCTGATTTGACTGGTTATAAAAAAGAAATATTACAAGAAAAATTACAAAATTTACTTAAAAAAGAACTTCCCAATTTAGAGGCTGAAAATGGCACAGAAAAATAAAACAGGAGACGATTTAAAAGAACTTGGTAATAAAGTTATAAAAGATATTGAGAAAAATAAAAATCCTAGCATTGAAGTTCCTATTCGTGCCTTAAGCAATGTTATATTTAATCAAAAAACAAAAACTTTAGAATTAGGAAATAAAAAATCTATTCGTCATTTTTTTAATGTTGCTCATGCTAAAAAATTCTTACAAACAGTTGAAATTGCTAGTATAAGCAAAAATTTACTTGGTGAAGGAAAACACGCTAGCTTAAGAGATGTTTTTTATATGGCAAAGCGTACAATTTCTGGAACAAATGTTAATTTAGTTGATGAACAAAGTGAAAGTGATGATATTATTGAAGATTTGGAATTAATTACGGGAAATTCTCGTGAACAATTAAATATTAATGCAAATAAAAATGGTTCTGTTGTTGGTAGAGTAACAATAGAAGATTCTGATGATACGATAAGATGGGATAAATTAGGAAGCGGTGGTTGGAGCATTCCTAGTAATGTTGAGAATATTAAATTAAAAAAAGTTGATGCTAAATATATAATTTATATGGAAAAGGCAGCTGTTTGGGAAAGATTAAATGAAGATAAGTTCTGGGATAAACAAAATTGTATTCTTTTAAGTTCACAAGGTCAGACTACAAGGGGGATAAGAAGATTATTACAAAGAATGTACGAAGAATTTAAATTGCCAATATATGTTCTTTGTGATTATGATGCGTACGGATTTTATATTTATTCTGTATTAAAATATGGAAGTATTAATCTGGCACATGCTTCAGAACATATGGCAATTCCGAGTATTAAATATCTTGGAATTACTTCAAGCGATATAGAAAAATATGATTTAAAAAAACATTTTATTAAATTAAAAGATCACGATTTAGCAAGGTTAAAACAAATCGCCGAGTACGAATGGTTTAAAAATAATAAGGCATGGCAAAAAGAAATTAAGATGATGAAACAATATGGTTCAAAAGCAGAAATTCAAGCATTAAGTTCTAAAGGAATAAGTTTTATATCAAATACTTATCTTCCAGAAAAGATAAAAAATAAAGACTTTTTAGAATAGTTTAATCTTGAAAAAATAACTTAGCATTTCATAATCTGGTTCAAATTTTGTTAAACTACTTATTCTAATTTCTTCAGTATTCTTTATGATATCATTTATTCTATAACTTGAATATTTTAATAATTTTAAAAACTGTTCTATTCTAAGTAAGTGTACTCCTACAATCGTCTTGGAAACATTTGACTGCCAAGAGCCTATTATATTTGCTATCTCTTTTTGATTTAGATTTAATGAATTAAAGAATTTTTTTCTGAAATCAGACCCTAATCTAAGATAAACATTTAAATTCTTCATGATATTGAAGAAACTTTCTTTCTTTCTTTCACAAATATCAAATAAATTTATCTTCCATAATTTCCAATAATTACTCCAATTTGAGATAATTATTTGAACATTATTATGCTTCTTATAAATTCCTAATCTATTTCTTATGTTTTCTAATTCAAGAGCTTTTTGAATTAATTTAATCAAATAATCTTCTTTAATGTTTAAACTGAAGCATATCTGCGAGATATAATTTTCTTTATAATCTATCCCAATATTTCCTTCTGCTGCAAATAAACTCCTTAATAAAGCTCTTCTTAAATCAGGATTTTCTAAAATATTTTTAGATAGAACTTTTTTTATTATAATCTCAAATAGTTTTCTAAAAACAACCCCATTAACTTGGATTTGCAGAGATTCATTATTGTGCCGTTTTGAATATCTTATCAAAATTTTATTAGTTGGTACTTTTAAATAGTTGGACCATTCTGATTTTAATTTATTATTTTCTTTTCGATAATTAACTAAAAATGTAATATCCTTCAATTTCACTAAAAAATAATATCGTAAAAAATATAAAGCTTGTTTTGCAATATCTTTATCTATGGAAGTATACGTAAGATGGTTCTTTTCCTTTCTATTTAAATCGGAATCACCTAAAAATAATCCTAATCCTTCAAAAAACTTTTTATCTATATTAATTCCTTTCGGTAAAATAAACGGCTTTCGATTATAATTACCTCTTTTAAGGTTATAAGTAACTTCGATATTATTTCCTAAATCTTTAATTAACCAATCTTTAGGTATAAGGTTAACTATATTAATTTTCATATGGTATTTATATATTAACTTGTATATAAAACTTTCTAAAAAATTAAGAATAAAGATTTTATAGATTAAGTTTTTTAGAAACATTTTTAAAACAATTTCTTATTCATTTTATTATTGTCCCGGTAGCTTAACCTGGTGGAGCTCGCGGCTGTTAAAAATTATAGAAACCGCGTGGTTGAGGGTTCAAATCCCTCCTGGGACGCTTTTATATTCTCTAAAATATATATTACTTCCCAAACGTCCAAGCGACAACCGCACTGGTGAGGTTTATAAATAATAACATCTTAATTTTATCGACGTAAAATGAACAGAGATTTAATAGAAAATGCCATTCAAGATTATAAAAATGGTAATTCTCTCAGGCAGCTAAATTCTAAATATAATATAAACATTAGCTTGTTATATTATCATTTAAATAAAGCAGGGATTATAAGAAAACACAACATCGTAAAATCTATTAAGAATAATAATGAGATATTAATAGGTATTCTTATAGGAATTTGGTCTGGTGATGGTTCTAAATTCATCGATAGACATGCTTATACGATTAAAATACACTTAAATAAAAATGATATAGAATTA
>JBBSZT010000059.1:0-3410 GCA_038044585.1 Nanobdellota archaeon | reverse complement strand
TCAATAAAAACCTATTTAAATAAATTAATTTTTAAATAGTTAGAATTATTATGAACTACTTTATTATTATTGCAGCTGTACTTGGGATTATAGATGCTTATTATATTTATTACAAGAAAAAAAGAAATGAAAAACTCGCATGTTATATAGGAAATGATTGCAATAAAGTTCTCAAAAGCAAGTATTCAACCATGTTTGGTATTCCTAATGAAGTTATAGGAATTCTTTACTATATTTTCATAATTTTAGCTAGTATTTTTTTAAATTATTATAATACGAGTTTATATGCTCATATTATATTTGGAATAATTTCTTTTTCAATGTTTGCATCTTTAGTTTTGCTTTATATACAAATATTTGTAATTAAAGAATATTGTGACTATTGCTTATACAGCTTTGTAATTAATTTGATAATTTTCTTTTTATTCTTATATACATACATAATTTAACAAAATTTAAAAACAAACCAAATTAAGTAATTCTGTGGAAAAATTAAAAAGAAGTTTGAGTTTATTTGATGTAACAATAGCTGGAATAAGTATAACTATTGGTGCTGGTATTTATGCTTTAATGGGTTTGGCAACAGCAAGTGCAGGCAATTCGATATGGTTAGCTTTTTTAATCTCAGCATTCATTGCAATATTAACTGGATTAAGCTATGCTGAACTATCTTCTATATTTAGAAAAGATGCAGCTGAATTTGATTATGTTGAATATGCTTTTAACAAGAAATTAGCTCTTTTAATAGGGATAATGGTTATGATAGCGGGGATATTATCAATTTCTACAGTTGCGCTGGGTTTTGGAAATTATTTAGCTGAATTAATAAATAAAAATGTTGTATTAATTGCAATTTCATTAATTCTAGTTTGTGCATTAATTAATTATTATAGTATAAAAAAAGTTTCTAAAATAAATGAGATTACTACTTTAATTCAAGTCATTGGTTTATTTATAATAATTTTCCTCGGGTTTAGATTTTTCGGAAAAGTAAATTATTTTGAAATGCCTCATGGTTTTAATGGTGTTTTACAAGCGAGTGCATTAATATTTTTTGCCTATGTAGGATTTGAAAATATAGTAAAGTTTGAGGAAGAAACAAAAAATCCAAGAAAGAATATCCCTAAAGCAATAATTATTTCAATATTAATCTCTTCAATAATATACATTTTAGTTGCATTAGCTGCTGTTTCTGTATTATCATGGCAAGAGATAGGTAAATCAAATGCACCCATTGCTTTGATTGCATTTAACGAATTTGGCAATTCAGCTTTAACATTAATGACTATAATTGCCTTGATTGCTATGGGAAGCACTGTTTTAATTTTATTATTTACAAATTCTAGATTATTATATGGGATGGCTGAAGAAAAATCCCTACCAAGAATATTTTATTTGGTTGATCATAAAACTCATACACCATATGTTGCAATTTTTTCATTAACAATTTTAACAATAATATTTACTTTAATTGGGGATATAAAGATTGTCGCCAGTTTAACTAATATTTTTTTCTTTTTGACTTATGCTGTAGTTAATTTATCTTTGATAATTTTAAGATACAAAAAGCCATATATTGAAAGAAGATTTACTGTTCCTCTAAATATAGGTAAATTTAATATTCCTGCATTTCTCGGGTTTTTAACATCATTAATATTACTTTATTATGTTGTATTAGGATTAATATAAAAAAAGAAAAAATTAACCAGAATTATTATCTAAATTTTCTTTAGGTTTAATCTCATTAGAGTTATTTGATTTTGAACTTTCGCCTTTTTTATCAGAGTTTCTTTCAGATTTTGATTTAAATTCTTCTTTTAATTTTTCTAACTTATTTTTATTCTCCTCTTTTATTTTCTCCCTAAGATTTTTCTGTTCTTCTCTGATCTTTTCAGCCAAGTCTTTCTTTTCTTCTCTTATTTTTTCCATTTCTTTAAAATCATTTAATCTTTTCTTAACAAGTTTATTATCCTTGCCTCTAATGCTTGCTATAGTCAAAACACTCAACTTCTTGCTTTCCCTAGCTAATTCAACACTTTCTTTGTATCTTTTATCAGTTAATGCTTGTTTAGCTTCATTCAACTTTGCTTCAGCTTTTGTTTTTAAATCAAGTGTTTCTTGCTTTATTGTTATATTTTTTTCAGTCTGAGCTTTTTCAATTAATTTCGAAGCTAATTCAAACATTTTTTCAGATTGATTTATTTCATGTGCAACAAATCTTTCTGCATTTGCCTCTAATTTAGCTTCTTTTTCCTCTATTTTAGTTTCATTAAAACCTTTAGCTCTTAATTTTGTTATAATTTCTTGCTTATTTTCAGAAACTTTGACTTTAACATCAGCTGTTTGATTTTTAAATTCTTCAATTAAGTCAAGCAATTTTTGTCTTTGTTCATCTGTTAATCCTTTGGTTTTTACAAGAATAGCACTTTCTAAATCTTCAATTCTATTTCCTTGATCTTCTAAGTTATTTTCCAATTCAATTCGTTTATCTAAATCAGCTTCAGAATCACCAGAATCTTTTAAATCAGATTTCACCTTTTCAATTAATTTTTTATGTTCTTCTTTTGCTCTTAATAAAGCATCTATTTTATTCTCATTAGCCATTAATCTTGCTTCTTCTAATCTTTTTTCAGCTAAGTTTAAAGCTAATTGAGTTCTCTTTTCTTTGTTAAATGTAAATGCTAATCCAATTTTTTCTAAGGCTATTTTTAAGCCATATCCAGCTTTATCAGGCGTTGTTCCTGGATTAATATTATTTGTATTCTGTGTTTCTGCTAGTTGTTCAATCTCATTATTCACGGCATCTGTTGTTATATTATTTTCAGAATGTGCAGGAACTAAACTAACTAAGAATATTAATAAAATTGTTAAATGTTTTAATCTCATTTTGCCTCCTTTATATTCCTTATTTAATTTGATTATATTTAAATCTTATGTATTTCTTATTTTTTTAATTTAAATATTATTGGCAACATCAAAATAAATTCTTTTACGATCTTTGCCTTTATTTTCTGTTCCTAAAAAAATGATTTTACCAATTTCTTTTAAAAATTTAACATGGGTTCCAGCATCTGCCTGAATATCTAAACCGGAAATCTCAGTTATTCTCAATATAGGCAAATCAGGAGGAGCAGCTTTAGCTAACTTAACAATGCCCGGAATTTTCATAGCTTCTTCTTTTTTTAAGGAATAATTTTTAACTTCCAGATTTTTTTCAATTATTAAATTAGCTTTATCTATAAATGCCTGAACTTTTTCTTTAGTAAAATTTTCTAAATTAAAATCTATCCTTGACTTTTCAGGATTAAGTTCATTTCCTGTAACCAATATTCCATTATCTTCATGAAAGACAGCATCTAAAACATGTGCAGCTGTATGCAATCTCATTAATTTATATCTTCTTTCCCAAT
>JBBSZT010000058.1:0-1174 GCA_038044585.1 Nanobdellota archaeon | reverse complement strand
AGTTTAAGTTAAGACTAGATAGCCAAGGCAAATACCTCATCTTGCTTTTCGCTCCCATCGTGAAGCCGGTTTATGGTTACAAGGGACGGCTAACCCCCCAAGCTAGTCTGCAATTATAAGAATAAAAAATAACTTTTAAAACTTTCTAAAGTGCATTTATTTGTAAATTCTGATTTTTATTGTCAAAATATAGTTGAGAGCCAATGCCCTGTCCGAGATAATAAAAAGCATTAGCATTTAATTTAGTTAATGCATCTAAAATGCTTTTTTTCTCTTTAAACTCAACTAGTTTAGCTTCTTTTATATTGCTTAGGTTTTTAGCAACCTCAACAGCAGTATCCTTATTTCCTAAATAATCAATTAATCCTAAATCCTTTGCTTCACTTCCTAAGAAAAATTCACCTGTTTTAATTCTTGCGATATCTTTTAAATTTCTATTTATCTTAACTTGATTTAGAAATACTTGATCAATCTTATCTAATTTACTTTGAATTATATTTCGTTCTTCTGGTGTTAATTCTTTATATGGTGTTCCTGCATCTTTGTAAACTCCAGAAACTAATCTTTCATAAGTTATGCCATATTTATTTAATAAATCACTAAACTGTAAATATGAAGAGATTACACCAATACTTCCTGTTATTGATAAGGGATCTGCAACTATTTTATTACTTGAGCTTGCAATCCAATAAGCACCAGAAGCACCAACATCTCTTATTAATGCGACATTTGGTTTATTTAATTTTTTTACAGCATCTGCAATTTCTTTACTTGCTAAAACTGTTCCACCTGGCGAATTAATATCAAAGATTACAGCCTTAATATTGTCAGTTTCTTTTGCTTTTTCTATTGATTGGATAATACTTTCTGAGCTAACTGTATTTGAACTTAAAAAAGAATTTGAGTTTGAATTACTTATTTCACCAATTATTGGAATAATTAAAATTTGATTTTCATTAACTTTATTAAGATTTGGAAATAATGCACTAACTACTAAACCAATTATTAAAATTAATATTAAAATAAGAATTATATATCTCCACAATTTAACTTTTTTCATAGTATTAAATTTTTATTCAAATTTATAAAGGTTATGGAGTAGCCGAGAATCGAACTCGGATTTCTACGTTGCGAACGTAGCTTCTTAATCCATTGGAAGACTACCCCAATAAAT
>JBBSZT010000057.1:0-4851 GCA_038044585.1 Nanobdellota archaeon | reverse complement strand
CATTTTGAAAAGGTTAATAAACACAGATTTTAAAATTATTATATGAGTAAAACTTCTGAAATATCTTTTAGATTAATTACATTAATTTTACTTCAATATTTAATTGATTTATTATATACTTTTGTTTATGGAACTATAAATCCTATAAGAGCAACTTTAATTGGGATTACAGCTTTAATTTTGTTAAGTACACAATATTTTGCTTATAATAAATTTATTGATCCTATCGTAGGAGCATTATCTATTTATTCAAGTGCTTTATTTGGAACTTTGCTTGTGCAGAATCATTATTTAATTTCTAAATCGTTTCTTTTATATTTAGTTTATTTAATAATTTTAGTCATAACTTATTTATTAATAAATTATTTAATTAGTTTATATAAAAGATTTAAATCATAATCCTGTTTCTCTTAAAATATTATCAAAAAATTTAGTTATTTCCATATCCTTTTTTTTAATTGTCTTTTCTAATTCAGAATCAAAAATAACAGTCACTTTCTTTAATAATTTTTCTCGGTCATAAATTTCAACAACATTTTTATCTTTATATAATTTAAAAGTATACCACTTATAACCGATGCTTAATGGTTCCATAGAAATATTAGGATAAATAAATTTAAAACTATATCCTAATCTTGATTCCTCTGCCTTTATCAATCATTTCTATTAATGTTTTTCCAGGGAAACTTTTCTTGTTTATTCTAATATCTCCTTTTCTTCCTACGTTCGCAGAAAATATTTTTTCATTATCTATAAAGAAATCAGCTTTTTTATCACTTAGTCTATTATCAAAATAGAATATTAAATTTTTTTTATCTTCTTTTATTGTAAAACTTACCTCATCTCCTGTATCATTTTCTTGTTTTAATGCATTTACGCTTATGCTAACACCAAGTCTCTTTTCAATTTCATTTATTGTTTTTCCTTCTTTTCCTATTATATATGCAATATCATCTTCAGGAACAAAAATATTTATTGAATTATCTGAAACAAAATCAACTTTTACATCATCTGAATATCTTTTTAATTCAGATTCAATTTGTTTTATTGCAAGTTTTTTTACAGAAGAAACATTATTTTGGTTTGTTACAGGAACAACTATTGTTTCTTCACCATAACTATAAATCTCAAATTCTAATTTATTTGTTTCAAAATCAAGCACATCTACAACAGGACGTGCTAAATCAGCTTCTATCATTCCGCTTGGTACTTTAACACTCATTTTTAAACTTAAGACTTTGTTTACTGCACCGTTTTTAATAAAAACAACTGTATCTATAATATGAGGAATTAAACCAAGTTCTGTTTTTCCAATAAATCTTTGTATTGCATCAATTGGAGCAGTAGCATGAATCACTCCAACTAATCCTATTCCGCTTAATCTTAAATCTGCAAATAATCTAAAATCCTCAAAGTTACGCATTTCATCAAATATTGTATAATCTGGTCTTGATAATAATAAAACATCATGAATTTCCTGAGAATTTCCATATGATATTGAATATTGGGTTACATTTTCGCTTAAATCTAGATCTCTGGGAGATTCAATTGTTTTTACTGTTTTTTCTCTACTTACATAAAATTCAGCTAATGCTTGAGCAAATGTTGATTTACCCATCCCTGGAGCACCCGCAATTAAAACACCTTCTGCCTGTTCTGCTATTCTTTTCCTTAATTTATCGCTAAATTTATAATCATCTAAAACAGTTTTTTTAATTGGGTGAACTATTGTAATTTCCCAAGCATCTGAAAACGGTGGACGAGTAATAACAATTCTGTAATTTCCTAATTGTATTATTGTTGAACCACGTCTTTCATTTTCTATAAATCCATCTGTTCTTATTTTAGCTTCTTCAACAATTTCTTTTGAAATATTTTGTAATTCTTCTTGCGTTAATTTTTCTTCTGATAGATTAGTAGATCTCCATTCTCCTGGAAATCCTTTTTTTGCATATGGCTGAATATTTTCACGCAAATGTACACTCATTGTAGTTTTATCAAAAAATTTGTCTATTGTAAGTTTTCTTGGTTTTATTACTGGTTCAATATAAATTACTTTAATTCCCCTGGCTTCAGCAACTTTACTCTGTACTTTATCTCCTGTGAGCAGCATTGCACCTTCATCATAAGCTAATTCGCGTATTAAAGAGTCAATTTCACCTAAACTAGCGTGTTTTATTTCAGCTGCACTTGGTCTTTTTCCAGAATATCTTAACTGGAATAATTCTTTTTTTGATAATTCGCGCAGTTTTTTTAATTCTTCTAATCCAATTAATCCAATGCTTTTTCCCTGATTAGCTTGATGTTCTAATTCGGCTAAAACAGCTTCATGAATTATTATTTCCTCTACATCTATTTCTTTATTTTCTACTTTTCTTGATACTAATCCCTCTATTATGATGCTTGTATCTGGGACTAATTTTTCTATCTTTTCCATTTTCAAAACCTTTTTAAATCCTTAAATTTTTCTTACTCTAACTAAGTCAGAAGTTTAGAATTCGCAATCAATAACTTCTGGCTTAGTAAAGAATTAACTGTTTTTAAATTTATTGTTTTATAAAATATTACTTAAGATATAACCAATACCATAACCTAACGTATAATTAAAGAAACTTGCTTTAGCGTTATATTTTGAAAGTTCATAACTTCTACCGCCAACTAAATTATCTTTTAAAATTATTCCAGAAGCGAGAACTCCAGGCAAGAAGAAATTTGGAATTGGACCTAACACAGCTTTTGATGTAAATTCTAAATTAGCCCTTTGAATACCAAACAATAACCCGATCCCGAGTGAAACTGGTCTTAAACTATTAGTAAAAAATAAATTTTCATCTTCTAATCTTTCCATCAAATTTTTTTCTAGAGCCATATTTTATTTATGTTTAGAAAATTATTTAAATCTTTCTTGCAAATAATAAAAACGCAGTATGGACTAAACCCCAATGTTCTGGTCTTAATACAATTCCTTTAGAAATCCATTCACGCTCATTAACTTCAATTATTTTTTCAACAATAAATTCTTTTTTTAAACCATTTAATAATGAACTAATCTGATTAACATTTGTTAAATAAGAAACAACATAAGAAGATTTTTTTAGCATTTTACTTATTTTATTAATATAATTCCATGGATCAAGCATATCTAAAACAACTAAATCAAGATTTTTTTCTTTTGCTTTTTTTAAATCTTCATTCTTTAATTCAACATTGCTTATATTTAAAAAATCTAAATTTTTCTTAGTTAATTCATAAGAATTTTTATTTTTTTCATAACTATAGACTTTTTTTACAAATCTTGATAATAATGCAGTTAATTGACCCGAGCCAGAACCAGCTTCTAAAACAATGCTTTCTTTGTTAATTCCTGTATAAACCAACATTGCTCCTATATCTTTTAAATGAGTTGTTGCAGAAGAGCGTTTTATTTTACTTAAATTATCTAAAAAATTTGCGTCTAAAACAATAAATTTTTTACCTAAATTGCTTTTGACTTCATACTTATTTTTGATATCTTTTTCTTTGATTGTTCCAAGATGAGTACTTAAATCTCCTTTTGTCCAGTAATATTTTCTTCCTTCTTCGTCCAATAAAACTTTGTTTATCATTTTTTATAAAATTATTTGTAAATATTATCATGATGGTTATAATCTTCAAAATAGATTATCTTGTTAAGATTATCTATTTTAAAAGTTAAAACAAAATGTCCTATGTGTACCCGACTTACACCTTTCATGCTGTAATGCAAGTCTTTATATCTATGTTCTGGGTTTGATAAAATCCAATCCATTTTCTTACGTACAAGATTAAAATGAGTTAAATCTTTCTTCTTGAGTTTGGCTAATTTTTTAGTTATTTCTTCACTGTATTTATCAACATACATTTAATCCACCATTTTTTCAAAATCTTTTCTAGACAGATGCTTTCCTTTTATTATATTAAGCAATTTCTTTTTATAATCCAACCTTAATTCAGGTTCTAAGAAACTCTGTTCGTATTCTTCAACAACTAAATTTATAGCCTCGGATTTGTCTTTCAATCCGTTTTTAGCCTTTACAATATTCAAAACTCTATTTGCATTTTCATTTATGTTTATCATTGCTTGTACCATATATATCACATATATACATATATATCTCTTGTATATAAACGTTTCGATTTAAAAAACACATTGATGTTAAGAAGGAATGTGGGAGATGCATTTATTTGGAAAAAACGAAAACTTTATATATCAATTGATATATAAAATATTATGCAACAAATTCTAAAAAATCCATATGAAAGGTCTCCAACTTTGGATACAGTATTAATGGTAGAAAGAATTATAGAAGATTATAGTGGAGAATTCAATAGAACTGAGTTATGGAAAAAATTACCAAAAAAAGTAATGTGGCAGACTTTCATTGTTGTTTTGGATTATTTAGAAAGCATAAACAAAATAGCTTTTGATAAAGAAGGTAAAATCGCATATATTTGGAATCCACAATTATTAAAAAAACTTAAAGCGAGAAAGGAAATTAAATTATGATAAAACCTTCTAAAGTAAAATTTATATCGGATGAGCTTGAAAAAGATTTTAATTTATTAAAGGATGATGATTTCATCAAGAAAGCGATTATTAGAGCTATTAAAGATTTAAAAGAAAATGCTTTTTGTGGAGTTCAAATTCCTAAAAAATTATTTCCAAGAGAATATGTGCAAAAATATGGGATAAACAACTTGTGGAAGTATAATTTACCAAAAGGATGGAGACTTCTATATACTGTAACAGCAGAAAATGAAGTGGAATTAATTTCTGCTATTCTTGAATGGTTCAACCATAAAGATTATGAGAGAAAATTTGGATATTAAAGA
>JBBSZT010000056.1:0-3418 GCA_038044585.1 Nanobdellota archaeon | reverse complement strand
AAACTTATACATTGTGGGTCATTAATATCAACTAAATTATTACAATTATTATCTATTAAATCATTACAAATCTCAATAGCACCAAGACTTATATTTTTATTACGATCATTACAATCATTTCCACCGCAAGATTTAGCTTTAAAACCATCCTTATCCTCATCTTTACAAACATCTTGTGTTTGTTGTGTGATATTAATTCTATAAATTGTTAAAGTGCTATTAGCTTCTTCGCTATTATTTTTTATATTAGCGAACAATATATTTATACCCAAATCCAATAAAATATTTCCCTTAAAAGAATAATTAGATTTATCAGTCAAGTTTAAGGTAAGGTTATTTACAAGATTTATTAAATTAAGATTAGAATTAGATAATGTTGTATTAACAATTAAGCTTAGATAGCTTGTATTAACATTGGATGCATTTGATATAGAAACAAATTTAATTTTTTCAGCAATGTTGGAGCAAGAACCATATTGATTACAATAACTATTAAAACATAAATTATTATCTCCAATAAAAGCAGTTCCAAGATTGTTACAGACCAAACATAATGTTCCCGATTTAATAGTTCCTGGAGTACAAATTTTTGAAATACTGCATTCTCCAGTCGTGATATCACAAGTTTCTCCTTGATTACATAAAATTTGATTATTCCATTTTAAACAATTATTTTGTTCATCTACATTGCAAATTTGAGGTATCCCAAAACTCGAGCATCTCTTAGAATCCTTATTATTACACCCATATGAAGAGCATTCATTTAAATTTCCACCTTGAGATATTTCAAATGTAAGTGAATTTGAAGTTTCTGATTCATCTTGAAATAAAACTTTAGCATAATAAAAATAAATCCCAGGAACTAAATTTTTATCTTCATATTTACAATCATTATTATTACAATAATTACCATAATCTCCTTTGCTTATTAAAACATTATTTCTGTAAACCTCAAACGTATAATCTCTGGAGATTTGTACTCCTGTGCTTCCTATACCAAATAATTTTTTGAATAAATTAGCAAAATTGTCAAAAAATTTTGAGATAGAATTACCATTTATTAAATCTTTAACAGCTTGACCGGTGCCATAACTACCATATCCTGTGGTACATGTTTGCGTCTCTATGGGTTTATTTTCATTACTGTCACAATTATTTATATCATTACAAGTTCTTGTTTGTTGATTATCTGTACAAGAACTCCATTCACCGCATTGCCGGTTCTCTTGACATTCTACATTATTAGAATAAATCCATGTTATGATTATATTATTTCCATAAGCAGAAGCTTTTATATCTAAAGGTGGCAAGACTGCATTAACATTATAAATTAAAATTAAAAATGTTATAAAAATCAAAATCCCTTTTTCTTTCATGAGAATATAAAATTAATTTATTATTTAAACTTTTTTAAATGCTTCATCTATTTCTTTTTCACTCCAACCTTTCATCATTAAAGCACTTTTTATTTGTTGTTTAGTGTAACCTCTCTTTATAGAACTTCTTATATAATTAGATAAGGATGGATTAGCATTTGTACCTGATTGAATAGATTTTTTCATATAAGATGGTTTATTAGATAAGTCGGGCATCCTTGGCTTTTTTGGTTTAAATACAAACATCCAAACTAGGAATCCTACAATTAACAATATTAAAACAACAACTGCAACGATTGTTAGAGTAGATGATTTACTTGGTATACTCGAAGAATCTGTAGGGCTAGTATCTTTTGAATATTCCTCTATATTCGTAAATCCATCTTTATCAAAATCATCACTTGCACTTTGCAATAAATTTCCAAAGTATTTTAGTTCCCAACTATCTAGTAAACCATCATTATCAGTATCTTCTGTTCCACCAGGAGTATTTTTACAGCCAGATGAACTTGAGCATGCTGAATCACTACAATCTGTTAATCCATTACAATTATCATCTAATAAATTATCACATGTTTCTTGACCAGGTTCTATATTTCCACTACATCTTGCCCATATCCTATTTACACAAACTTGTGTTCCTTTTTTACAAATACCGATATTAGATCCGCATTCTCTCACTTCTCCATTTGCACATGGTTGAGTTAAATTATTTTCTAAATTACAAATTGAATTACAACCATCTCCATTTACATTATTTCTATCATCACATTCTTCACCTGATTCAAGAATACCATTTCCACAAATATTAGATTTACTTTCGTTAGAAGAAGGTTCTATTTGGATATTACTGCTTGAAGTTAAACAAATTTCATCTTCTTGACCTTTCAAATAAGTTTTGAAATATAATTTATATTTACTTTCTGGAACACGAGGTGTAATTAATTCTAAATTAAATGTTTCTTCATTTAATCCTTGTTTAATTATTTTATTCTGGCTTATTGTTGATAATTGTTGTTTTTTATTAATATCATATAAATATGCGTTAACTACAACATCTAAATCTTGGTTATCTAAGTTCTCTACATCTAAACTTGGTTTAATTTTATCTCCCCTTTCATATGTTTTATCATCTAAATCAATGTTATTAATGCTTAATCTCTCATATCCTATCTCTCTTAAACATAAACCAGGATTTGTAATATTAATATATTTCTGGGCGATATTTTTAGTCAAGTCTACAGCATCTCCATTACATTTTGTTGTGTCAATTCTGCAAGAAGCTATTTTATTATTCTCATTTGAACCAGCATCGCATTTAAATCTTAATATATCGTTGGTGCGTTTTAAAAATTCACATGTTTCAGATTGACTTCCTTTGCTTATATTTGCAAGAATACATGGTTCTGCTCTTGATAATGTAGCTGTTCCACCAAGTTGTGGAGAGATTGAGATTTTACATTGTATTTCAAAATCTGAATTTTCAAACGGTTTATTATCCTGTAAAGTAATAGATTGTATTGCGACTTTTTCTCCTATTGCACAGTCTTTATCCAATCCATCATATACGCCGTCTCCATCATTATCTATATTATCTCTACAAACAACATTTGGATCACCATATTCATTTTCTCCTTTTGTTTGTAAAAATGTTGTTGTTTTCACAGAAGTAGATTCACCAAATAAATTTCTGCATTGAGCATAAACTTCCTTTTGTCCTTTTCCGCTTGTTAAAGCCCAAATTCTTGTTGTTGAATATGATTCATAATTAGCTGAAACTAAATCAGATTGGGAATTTGCATATTTACATTGATATGCATATTGGGTATTTATATTCAAAGTTACTGACTCTAATTTAACATTATTTCCTTCTGCAATTGATAAACTAGATATTGTTGGTTTATTTACAATGATAGAAGATGTTACTAAACTATTATAACCATAAGAACCGTAAGCAGTGCTATAAGGATAAACTCCATACTCAATTATAGATTGTTTTTTAAGAAAACTCTCTTCATTATCTATAAAAGTACAGATATTAT
>JBBSZT010000055.1:0-8595 GCA_038044585.1 Nanobdellota archaeon | reverse complement strand
TTCTTGCAAGTATAGTTTCACAAAACCTTTAGGAAGTGAAGATAAAAACTGTCCTTTATGCGGCAGGGATTACAGTGTGCAAAGAAAGCAAGATGCAGCTGAATTATTAAGAAGTGTTGATGAAATGTTTGGTGAATAAAAAGTAAATCTTTAAATAACTATAAATTTTCTTAATTCTATGAAAGATTTAATTCTAAAATATACTTTAAAGAATGCTTCAGATTATAATGGAAAGGCAAATTTTAATTCTGTTCTTGGAAAAATATTATCAGAAAATCCAAAATTAAAAGAGAATATTAAAGATTTAGTTAAGGAAATTAATAAAACAATAAAAGAAGTTAATTCTCTAAGTTTAGAAGAACAAAAATCCAAATTAGAAAATTACACATTTAAAGAAGTTAAAAAAGAGGAGCATGTTCTGCCAAAGTTACAAAATGTTTCTGGAGAAGTTGTAACTAGAATTGCTCCTTATCCATCTGGTCCATTGCATATAGGAAATGCTCGTCCTGCTATATTAAATGATGAATATGCTAAAATGTATCATGGAAAAATGTTTTTAGTGATAGATGATACAATTGGAAGTATAGAAAAACCAATTTTAAAAGAAGCTTACAAATTAATTCCTGAAGGATTGAAATGGCTTAAGATAAAATTCTCAAAGATTTATTACAAAAGCTCTAGATTAAAGATTTATTATAAATATGCAGAAGAAATAATTAAATTAGATAAAGCATATGTTTGTTTTTGTTCTCCTGAAAAATTACGTGAAAACAGAGCTAATCAAATTGAATGTAATTGTAGAAGTGCAAGTGTAAAAGAAAATTTAGATAATTGGAAAAAAATGTTTAAGATGAAAGAAGGAAAAGCAACATTAAGAATTAAAACAAGTTTGCAGCATCCAAATCCTGCTTTTAGAGATAGAGTAATTTTTAAAATTTCAGATAGAATACATCCAAAAGTTGGTAAAAAATATAAAGTTTGGCCATTATTAGATTTTTCTTGGGCAGTTGATGATCATCTGCTTGGAATAACCCACATAATAAGAGGAAAAGAATTAATGATTGAAAGTGAAATGGAAAAATATATTTGGGATATTTTTAAATGGCCACATCAGGAAATTATTCATACAGGATTATTACAAATTTCAGGAATTAAATTAAGCAAATCTAAATCTCAGCAAGAAGTAATGTCTGGAAAATATATTGGGTGGGATGATCCTAGAACATTTAGTTTGCAATCATTAGAAAGAAGAGGAATAAGACCAGAAGCTATCAGAAAGTTTTGTTTAAGTTTCGGCTTAACCCAAACAGAGATTACAGTTCCTATAGAAAATTTATATATAGAAAATAAAAAATTAATTGATAAAACAACTAAACGTTATTTTGTCGTGTTTAATTCTAAGAAAATTAAGATTGAAAATGCTCCTAAATTAAAGGTTAAAGCTCCTTTGCATCCAGAAAATAATTATGGATATAGGAATTTTACAACAGGAAATGAATTTTATGTACAAGATAAAATTGAAAAAAATAAAAATTATAGATTTATGCATTTATTTAATTTTAAAGATAATAAATTTATTTCACAAGAATTAGATAGAAGTTTAGATGCTAAACTTATTCATTGGCTTCCTGTTTCAAAAGATTTGGTTAATGTTGAGGTTTTAATGGATGATGGTCAAGTAATAAAAGGATTGGGGGAAAATAATTTAAAAAAAGTTAAAGTCAATAAAATAGTGCAATTTGAAAGGCAATTTTTTGCGAAATTAGACAAAAAAGAAAAAAATAAATTAATATTCTGGTTTACTCATAAATAAAAAATTAATTTAATTATAAATGCCTATTCTTTAAAATATATTCTTTTTATTTTATTAAAGCATCTTTTAGGGTTTTCATTTATATCATGTTCCCAAAATCTTATGATTTTCCACCCTTTATCTTTTAGGTATTTATTAACCTCTTTTGCTCTTTCAACATTCCGATTTATTTTTGATGTCCAATAAGAATTATTCGTCGCTGGTTTTCTGAAGTGCTTATGACATTTATGCCAAAAACAACTATCGATAAAAATTACTGTTTTTAATCTTTTTGAAGCGAAATCCGGTTTTCCAAATATTTTTGGTTGATATCGAAACTTAAATCCTTTAATTAGCTCCTTAAAATTTAACTCAATCTTAGTCTCTCTGCTTCTAATGCTTGACATTATTCTACTTCTTGTTTTCTTGGAAAAATTATCAGGCATTTTTATTAGCACAAAATAATAGGCAAGGATTTATTTTAAACTGCAACATCTTTGAGGATTCCCTTCCAGCATCTCCTCCCTTTCTTTGCATTCCAATTTGTCCAATTTTTAAACTTCCTTCTTTTGTAATCCTAACTTCTCCTTGTCCGAATAGATTCATTACTGTATTAATATCTTTTAATGCCCAATCATAACTATCTTTGTTTTTTCTTAAAATAACGAGCATCCAATCAGCTGTCAACTTATCTTTGCCTTTCAAAACGTCAGAGATTATTAATATTTTATTCCTGCTGAAAAATTTGATAATTTTATCTTGGTCGTGCTTTGACATTTCCGTCAATAGCATTCTTCTAGGGTCTTTTAAGCCACTTTTATTCTCTGGTTTTATTTTTCCAGTAAATAATTTTAGAATTGATTCGATATCTTTAGACATGTTCCACATTTGAACGTATTTATCAATCTCCCTTTTGTCTATCTGGTTAAAACCCTGAGGATTACTGACTAATTTCACAGATAAATTTTCACAATCAATAGCATCTTTCAGTTTTATTGTTACTTGAACCTGAACATCAGTTTTATAATTTCCGCCAATTTTTACTGCTTTTACATATTCAATTTCTTTAATTATGTAACCCATAGTTGCAAGCCATTTTTGAGCAACTTTATCTCTTTTCCAATTATTAAATCTATTAATAATATCCTCTTCATTTCTGAAGCCACTTTTTGCCGTTTCTGAACCAAATAACTCTCTCTTATTCATTGTTGTGCATTAATCAATTGGGTTTGTATTGCATAATCATTTCTTTTTTTAACTGGAATCACATTTATTCTATTTGAATTTAACACTTTAAGCATTTGTATGTATATACCCTCAATAACTGGAATGGATACACTATTTCCAAATTGTTTGTATGCTTGAGATTTGCTTACTGGGATTTTAAACCATTCTGGAAATCCTTGAACCCGTGCACACTCTCTTGGTGATAATTTTCTTATTTTTCCCTTAACTAAATATGCCCCTGTTTTTCCCGCGACTCCACCACCATTAGCAGATAAAGTTATCGCATGTCCGTTTATACTATAAACTCTTTCTCCTTGTCCGCCTCGATTGATTTGTCCTATCTGAATTGGTTTTAATTGAGGGGTCTGATTTTTTTCCCAAAATTTAATGTCTTTTCTGTTTATTACATAATCTTCAGTAAGATCATCTTGTTCTAAAATATCTTTAACATATATCTTATTATAAGTTGGTTTCGGAAAATAAAAATAATTAACTTTCAAATCTTTCCTAAATGCAATTATATAAATCCTCTCTCTTGCTTGGGGCACACCATAGTGACTTGCTGTCAAAACTTTATAATAAGTATCATAACCTGTTTCATCTAGAATTTTCAAAATAATTTTTAAAGTGTTACCTTGATAATGCTTAACCAAATTCTTTACATTTTCTAAAAATAATATTTTTGGCTGATGATATTTTGCTATTCTTACTATATCAAAGAAAAGTGTTCCTCTTGTATCTTTGAATCCTCGTTGCTTACCTGAAATACTAAATGCTTGGCATGGAAAACCCGCACAGATTATATCATGTTTTGGAATATCTTTTTCATTTATTTTTGTTATATCTCCATGGGGCATTTCTCCAAAATTTTCTTTGTAAGTTTTTTGTGCTTCTTTATCCCACTCAGAACTGAAAACACATTTAGCTCCGTGTTTTTCTAATGCTATCCTAAATCCTCCTATCCCTGCGAATAAATCGATAAATTTAAAATTCTGATTTGATATCATCTTATTGACAACCCCTTTATTTCTCTATAAAATATAAACAAAACAAATATTTAAATTATCTTATTTAACTTTTTAGTAAAAATGTTAACAAAAGCTTTATAAATCTTCATTTCACATTTCTTAATTATGGCAGAGGTTAATAAAGAACTACAAGAGAAAGCCTATGAAGCTGTCGAAATAGCTAGGAAAACAGGCAAATTAAAAAAAGGCGTAAATGAGGTAACTAAAGCAGTAGAAAGAGGGATAGCTAAACTTGTTTTAATTGCACAGGATGTAAATCCTGCAGAAGTAATAATGCATTTGCCAGTATTGTGCGAAGAAAAAGATACTCCATTTGTTTATGTTTCCAGCAGAGAAGAATTAGGAACTTCAGCTGGTTTAACTGTATCTACAGCAAGTGTTGCAATAATACAAGAAGGAGATTCAGCTGGTTTAGTAAAAGAAATTAAACAAGCTTCTAAAATTTCTAAATAATCATGGGCGAGAGAAAACAGAAAGGAAAGGATGTAAAAGGTCCTGAAAAGAAAGTTGAGGTTAGTTTTATTGAGAAACAATCAGGTCAATTATTTTCATTAGCTTGGCCGGCACAAGTAGAAGAAATTGTCGGAAGAACAGGTGCTAGAGGTGAAGCTACACAAGTTCGTTGCAAGATTTTAGATGGAAGAGATAGAGGAAAAATAATCAGAAGAAATGTAAAAGGTCCTGTAAGAATCGGAGATATTCTAATGTTGCGTGAAACTGAAATTGAAGCTCATAAATTAGCGCAAGGAAGAAAATAAAATGGCAAATTGTTCTTTTTGCGGTAACCAAATAACTCCTGGAACTGGAAAAATATTTGTCCAGAATACAGGAAAGATTCTTTATTTCTGCAGTAATAAATGCGAAAAAAATATGCTAAAACTTAATAGAAAAAATATTAAAATAAAATGGACTAAGTTTTTTGAAAAAGGAAAAAAATAATAAATTCTTAATATTATCCCTTAAAATTTGAACGCAATATCTCTGATAAAATTCTAGAAATGTTATTAACAGATTGGTTTAAGCTTCATCGTATCCGGACATCCAAGCTTCCTGCCAATCTTCTAGCTGATCGTCCTCTAATTCTTTTTCTCTACCCTCTTCTGTGTATATATCTTCTTCAAACATTACATCTTCTTCTTTCATTTGTATCACCCTAAGGATTATGAAATAGTTAAATATATATACTTATCCTATATATTTATTATAAAGTATATACTTAGCAAATTTAGGAGAAAATATGGATTATAGGAAATTAATAAAACTCGGATCAAGTTCACATATATTATCTTTGCCGAATGACTGGCTAAAGAAAAATAAATTAAAGAAAGGAGATTTAGTTTATATCTCTGAAAATATAAATAATGAATTAGTATTAAGTCCTCAATTAAAGGAAGAGAAAAAAGGAAAACAAGTTACAATAACAGAAAATAATGACCTAGATGATTTAAACAGAAAATTAATCTCAGCATATATTTCAGGTTATGATATTGTTAACATAAAATTAAAAAATCTCAATAATTTTAGGGTTATTGAGAATTATTTAGATTCTTTAATGAGTTTTGAGATAATTGAACAAACCCCTAACGAAATTATTGCAAAAGATTTGTTGGATATTAAAGAAATCTCAATGGAGAAGATAATACGCAGAATAGATATCTTGATAAGGGCTATGATTGAAGAGACAAAAGAAAGCCATAAACTTAGTAATTATGAGGATGTTTATAAAAGAGATCAGGATATTAATAAATTGGCGTTCTTATCATTCAGAATAATAAAAAAATGTTTTGAATACCCAAAATTAACTGAATATATCGGTGTAAAATATAATAAATTAATAGATGAGTGGATGCTGGTATTTTATCTGGAAAAAATGGCTGATGAAGTAAAAAGGATTTCACGTTACTTGACTAGATCAAAAGATAAAAGTAATAAATTAAAAGAGATAATAAACCTTTATCTTGAAGTTTATGAGGATTACAAAAGATGCATGGATGCTTACTATAAAAAAGATATAAATACAGCTTATGAAATGTCAAAAAGAAAAGATATTGTAATGAGAAAATCAAATTCATTATTAGAAAAAAATAAGGATCCTTATGTTTTTAATATAATAGATAGAACAAAAGCTTTAGCAAATCACATCAGAGATATATCAAGACTTATATATCAATGATTCCACAATATTTATAAATTATCTTTTTTGCTACTTAATAGGGAAAAATGATAAAAACAAGAAGCCTAAATTGTGTATTTGTCGGCCATGTTGATCATGGTAAGACAAGTTTGCTAGATAAAATTAGAGGAACTAACATAGCTAAGAATGAACCAGGTTTAATTACCCAAAGTATTTCAGCTTATCAAATTGATTTAAAAAGCATTGAGAAATTATGCAGTCATTTAATTAAAGAAAAAGAAATAAAGATTCCCGGGATATTAGCAATTGACAGTCCAGGTCATGCTGCATTCACAAATTTAAGAAAAAGAGGAGGAAGTTTAGCTGATATTGCTGTTCTGGTTGTTGATATTAATGAAGGATTTAAACCACAGACATTAGAAGCTTTGGAAATATTAAAAAAATTTAAAACTCCTTTTGTTGTTGCTGCAAACAAAATTGATTTAATAAATGGCTGGCAGGGTAAAGATAAAACTTTAATTGAAAATATAAACCAGCAAAACTTAAATGTTAAAAAAACTTTAGATGAAAAAATTTACAAATTAGTTGAAAAGTTTTTTCAATTAGGTTTTGAAAGCGAAAGATTTGATAGGGTGCAGAATTACACAAAGCAGATTGCAATAATTCCAACAAGTGCAAAAACAAGTGATGGTATCCCAGAATTATTAATGGTTTTAGTTGGTTTAGCCCAGAAATTTCTAGAAAAAGAACTACAAATTGAAGTTGATAAACCAGGCAAGGGTACAATATTAGAAGTAAAGGACGAGAAAGGTATAGGAAAAACATTAGATGTAATATTATATGATGGTAAAATAAAAGAAGGAGATAAAATAATAACAACTGTCATAAATGAAGTTATAGAAACAAAAATACGCGGTTTATTTAAATTAGAAGGAAAGAAATTTGTTCAAGTTAAAGAAGTAAAAGCAGCTTCTGCAGTAAAAATATTCGCTCCTGGCCTTGAAAATGCAATAGCTGGAATGCCATTAAGGGTAGCTAATGAGAACATTGAAAAACTAAAAAAAGAAATACAAGCTGAAATCCAGGAAGTTTTAATTGAAACAGATAGATCTGGTATAATCATCAAGGCTGAATCTCTTGGTAGTCTAGAAGCTTTAATATTCTTATTAAAAGAAGCTAATATAAAAATTAAAAGAGCTAGTATTGGTGAAATCAACAAAAAAGACATAATAGATGCTTTGTCTGATAAAAATGAGCTTAATCATCTGGTTTTGGGATTTAATGTTAATAATATAAAAAATGCTGAAGCAAAAATAATAACAGGAGATGTAATTTACAAAATTATAGAAGATCTCCAATCCTGGTTAGCAAGTAAGCAAAAAGAAATTGAATTTAAAAAACTTGGAACTGTAATAAAGCCATTTAAATTTAGATTTATTCCAGGATATATTTTTAGACAAAGTAACCCAGCTGTTTTTGGTGCTGAGATATTACTTGGAAAATTGAGAACAAATATTCCTTTATTAAAAAAAGATGGTATACAAATGCCAGAAGTAAAGCAAATGCAAAATGAAGGTAAATCAGTCAATGAAGCAGAATCTGGAAAGCAAATCGCAGTTTCTATACAAGGTGTTATTATTGGCAGGCAGATTAATGAAGGAGATATATTTTATAGTGATATAACAGAGGATAACTTTAGAAAATTAAAAGAAATGAAAAAGCTTTTAAATGAACAAGAAATTCAAGCATTAAAAGAAATAGCTGAAATAAAACGTAAGCTAAATACTCTATGGGGAATGTAAATGCCAGAATTCAAAATCGTTATAAGTGAAAAAGAAAAAAGTTATGCTAAAAATTTAACTAGTGATGAAAGCGAATTATTTCTAGGGAAAAAAATTAAAGATAAAGTAGAAGGTGGACATTTTGGATTAAAGGGATATGAATTAGAAATTTCTGGTGGAAGCGATAAAGAAGGTTTTCCAATGAGGCATGATGTTGAAGGTTTAGTAAGAAAAAGAATATTTATTACAAAAGGAATGGTTGGCGCAAGAATAAAGAAAAAAGGTATAAGAATTAGAAAATCTGTAGCAAGCAACTTAATAACAAATAATATTTCTCAAGTTAATTTAAAAGTTATTAAGGCAGGACAAAAAACCTTGGACGAAATTTTTGGTAAAACTCCAAAAGAAGAAGTTAAAACAGAAGAAGCTAAAGAATAAATTTATAAATACTCTTTCTCGTCATAATTTTAGATGGTTAAAGCTAAGAAACCTGAAGAAAAATTTGTGCAACCTGAATTAAATATTGGAATGATTGGTCATGTTGATCATGGTAAAACAACTCTGGTTGAAAGATTATCTGGAAAATGGACAGACACTCATTCAGAAGAATTAAAACGAGGAATAACAATAAGA
>JBBSZT010000054.1:0-1938 GCA_038044585.1 Nanobdellota archaeon | reverse complement strand
GTTTCTCCATAAGGATGATGTTCTGATAAATAGCCATACTGGGTCTCATCTGCTGGCAATGCAACACCAATTGAAGATGCAATTAATCTATTTGGTTCATTTGTTGCATTTCTTGCCATTACAACATAAGTTACTGCACCAACTTTATCTTCCAAATATTTTAAACCATCGTCTTTAGTGAGTTTTTTGCAGTTGGGAGGATAAATACTAGAAACAGTGACTAAATTATATGGAGCTATGCCTGCACTTCTTAGAGCAAGTTCAAAAGATTGTAAATAATCTTTATGTCTGCCTACACCTTTAGTAAAAAACATTGCTTTAGGAACGAACATATTTTTAAAATTCCTGAAATTTTAATGAAAGATTAATGTACGAACTTATTTAAAAACTTTTTGAAAATTAATGGGCCCGACCGGACTCGAACCGGTGACCTTCACGGTGTAAACGTGACGTTTTAGCCTTTAATATAGCCACTAAACTACGAGCCCATAAAATTATTCATTATTAATGGTATTTAAAAGTTATGATTAAAAACATTTAAATAACTCCAAGTTAAATAAAAATTAATGAAATATTGTCCTAAATGTAAAAGTCCAGATATTCATCCGACTTTAGCTGGATTTCTCGATACATATAAATGCAATAAATGTGGTTATATAGGAGCATTAATCTTAGAATATGAACCAAACAATAAGTAAAATATTAAAGTTTATATCAAGAAATATAGGATTTTTATTAATAAATTTAGCTGTATTATTAATTTTATTATCATTTTTTATTAATTCAAGTGTAAATAATATAGGTTCTTTAAAAACTGATCTGCAAAATACAGTCAAAGAGCAAATTTTAACTCAATCTGGAATTCAGAAAACTGATTTAGAACAGGCAAATGAATATTGTAAAAATAATCCACAAGATGAAAGATGTAAGCAATTATCAAATATAAGTTCAAATCCAGAGTTTGATAAGTTATTTGAAAATATAATATCAGCAAAAAATTATATTAATATTTTAATTTACATTGCAATTGGTTCATTTTTAATAGGGTTTTTATTTGTTTATCTGGCAATATTTAATTTATTGAATACTTTATACAAAGTTAGTGTGCATTTAACAATACATAACATCCTTGCAGCAATATATTTTAATTTTATTCCATTTATTATTAATCAAATTCCATTAACTCAAAAATTTCAGGAACTTACCAAAGATGTCCCCCAGGAATTTGTGCAAAGTCTTATTAGAATAATTTCTGACTGGATAAAAACTCCTTTAAACAAAACAATTAGATTAACAATAATATTAGCAATAGTATTTTTTATCATTTCTATAATATTATATTTTATAAAAAAGAAAGGTTTAAAAGATAAAAATCGAGCTAAATAATATGAAAAACCTTGAAAAGGAATTATCTAATGAATCATCTAGCGACAGATTTAGAGGTTTCCTTAGATCAATGGAATATGTGTTTAAACAATATGGATTCAATTTTTATGATTACAAACTAGAATCTATTAATAATTTACCAATAAAAGAAGATAAAAATTTAGCTAACCATTCTTATAAGAGTTTAATAAGACAAAGGAAAGTAATATGAATAAAGTGCCTGTTAAAATTCCAGATGAATTAAAGAAAAAGTTTGAACAATTAAAGATTAAATTAGATAAATTCAAGAAAAGAGTTCTCAAGGATTTCAATGAATATGTTATAGGAATTGCATTACTTCCTCCAAAAGAAGAAAATAAGGATGCTATTAACATTCTTGTTTTAGTAGATGATTCAGATAGTAAAAAAATGAATAAATTTGAGTTAAAGGATAAATTAAGCAATATAATAGCAAAATTTGCAGAAGAAATTGATAAGAATATGCATATTGAAACTTTAATCTTGTCTGAATTAAAAGAAAATTGCTTTGATGGTAAATATGAAATCTTGCAG
>JBBSZT010000053.1:0-7588 GCA_038044585.1 Nanobdellota archaeon | reverse complement strand
ATAAGATAATCTATATGGAGGAAGATAGACTTCTCTTGTTCCTTTTCTATCAAACTTCATTGGTTTACCTATTTCTGGATCTTTTATTATTCTTTCAATATGATTTTTTATTCTTAACTTAAATTCTTGATGTTTTATTTTTTTAACTTTTCTCTCAAATACATCATTGTAATCTATTATCAATAAAAATCACCAGGTTTTAAGTTTTTTTAAGAAGTCTTTACTATCCATGCTCTTAAATTCGCCTTTTTCATATCTTTTCCAAGCTTCTTCTGTTCTCTTAGCAAAAATTAAATCTTCCTTTAAATTTTCATCAAAATCTTTTATACTTTTCAAAATTAATTGCTTTCCATTCTTGATTATTATAAATTTTTCACCTTCTTTAAATTCTTTTCTCATTTCATTAGGTATTACAATTTGTCCCTTAGAACTCATCTTAGTTATATTCAAATTAATCATTTTAAATCAAGTAAGATTAATCTTACCTTATATATAAATCTTTTGTTTTTATTCAATTATATCAACAACTTCAACTTTAGTTGCTTTTAGAATTTCTTTTATCGTTGTTTTAACTAAAGTGCGTGCAGAACCACCGCCAGCATAAACTTCATTTTTATCTTTCAAACTCTCGTCCATGTAAAATCTAGCTTTGAATCCAAATGGTGGAACTCCTCCTGCAGGATAAGAAGTTAAAATTAAAACTTCATCTGGACCAGAAATCTTTATTTTTGAACTACTTTCTTTCTTTAACTTATCTTTACTTACCCTAGAATTTGCAGGAATAATACCAACAACAGCGTTTCCATATTCTAATTTTTTGTTTAAATCTAAGAATACAATTGTTTTGACAATATCATTAAAACTAATATCTTTTTCTTTAATTGTATTAACAACATTTTCTTTATGATCAACTAGATTTTCAAAGAATATCTGTTCAGCTTTAATATTATTTTCTTTAATATATTTACTGAATTTTTCTTCGTATTGTTTTTGCATTCAATAACGAAGTATTTTTAAATTTAAATAATTAATCATTTATATAATTTATTTTGCTCACTTAAAGTTTTTTTGATTAAATCAACTAAGTCTTTTGGGGGGATTTTACTTCCTGTTAATCTTGGTGATCCTCCAATTAAATCACTTCCTCCCCAGCGATTTGAGCTTGATTCATCGCATCTTTCAATCATATTTAATTTCTTATACAATATTTCAATTGGAAAGTCTATAAGTTGTGATAACCTTCCTATAGAATAAAAAAATTTCCCATCAACTTCTAAAACAGAAGCAAATGCTTCAATCCCGTCCATTAATAATCTGCTCCTTGCATGTTGTCCAATCTCTCTAATAACTGCCCAATTATTTTCACTAAAAATCTTTTCATACCTGGTATCAAGTTCTATTTGTTCTCCTTTGCCAATAGTATATCTAGAAATTCTGTCACAAACAGAATCAATTATAATTTTCATCTCATTCGCATTCATATTCTTAACCCTTCCTTTAAATCTTGCATCTGTATAAGGTTCAAAAATCCATCCAATTTCTTTCATAATTTTAGTAGATGGGGAAATAGGATAAACCCCGCCAGAAGAATCTAATAAGTCAACTACTCCGACTAGCCTAGTAATTAAGGGTTCACTTTTATTTAACTCTATCCTATCATGATTATAAAATAACCAAACCGCGGGGCAAACATCTTGGTCACAATCATTAACATTAAGATTAATTTTAACCCCTTTTTCATCCCTGAATCTAGTGAGCAATCCTAATTTTATTGCATTATAAGTTTGTCCAGTTGTACTTCTAGTGCTTAATCTATTAACTCCATAATGATGGTCGAAATTCGCGTATGGTCCTTTCGGAGTAAATCTGGGCTTATCTCTAACGTAACCGTCTAGTGCAATTGAATAAGGCGGATTTTCTCTAATAAACCGTTTCCATGATTTTTCTATCCTTGGTTCTATATTTAAATTTATCACAACATAAAGAATAAGATAAAATTTATAAATTGTTAAGATTATTATGGATAAGTTTAGAGTTGGAGATAGGAAGATGGTGCTTATTTCCAGGATGCTGAAGATAATATTCTTGGTTTGTGGCAAAATTTGAAATAGAAATGTTTATATATATTAAATATATGTGGAATATATATGGTACAAGCAATGGTAAATATAGATGAAAAGGCAAATAGGGTTCTAAATATTGTAAAAGCTAAATATGGATTAAAAGATAAAAGCCAAGCTATAAATGTTTTAACTAAAAAATTTGAAGAGGAATTACTTGAACCTGAATTAAGGCCCGAGTATATTAAAAAATTAAATAAACTTGAAAAAGAGAAGGGAATCCCTTTTAAAAACATTAAAGAATTAAGAAAGATTATTGAGGGATAGATTATGTATTCATATGAAGTTATTCCTTCTTTACAAAGAACATTAAATAAGTTATCAAGAAAAGATAAAAAACTTTACGAACAAATTATAAATAAAATTGATGAAATCATAAATTCTTTTGATGTTGAACACTATAAAAATTTAAGATATGATTTGAATGATAAAAAGAGAGCCCACATTGGACACTTTGTTTTAGTTTTTAAATTTATTAAAGAAGAAAATAAGATAATTTTTATTGATTTTGATCATCACGATAAAATTTATAACAAATATTAATAAAATGATATCATTAGGAATAGAAAGTTCAGCACATACATTTTAAAAAAATGCATTTTTTATGAATTTGCAGTGTAAGAATAATAGAAAAGTTTATATATTAGTGGAACATTTTTATTCCACGTGGAACATTTTTATTCCACATAAATACAAAATGAAATACCAAAACTATATAGAGAATCTACTTGGAAGTAAAATCGAAATAAAAATATTAAGACTTTTAGTTAGATACGAGAACAAAGAATTTACTTCTAGAGAGCTAGCGAAACTTGCAAATACCTCACACACATCTGTTTTAAGAATCATAAATAATTTAGAATCTAACAATGTTGTGCGAAAAGAATTTTATTCTGGCGCACATAAAATAAAGATTAATAAAGAGTCTTACTTATACGGATTAATCAAAGAAATTTTTAATAAAGAAATTAACACAAAAAACGAATTAGTTAAAGATCTTAGAGCTATCTTACCAAAAAATATTATTTCAGCAGCTTTATATGGAAGTATAGCAAGGCAAGAAGAGAATGAAAAAAGCGACATAGACTTATTAATAATTACAAACAAGAAATTTAAAGAACAAATTAATAATATAAAAGATAAATACGGAAATAATCTACATTCCATACAATTAACATTAAACGAATTTAAAAAAGAGGCTAAAAGAAAGATTGGTTATATAAAAGACTTACTAAAAGATTATGTATTAATCAAAGGTAAAGATTTAAAGGAACTAATATGATAAAAACAAGACAAGTACCAAAACACTATTATAAAAATTATTTAGAAAGGGCAGAAGATTGTTATGAGACTATGAATGAAAGATATTCTAAAGGTAAGTATATCTCTGCTGTTATAAATGCTGTACATTGTTGTATAAGTGCAGCAGATGCTTTAACCGTATTTTTTAAGGAACAAAGGCATTCTGGAGAAAATCATCTAGAAACTATAAATTTATTAAAAACTTTAAATATACCGGAATCAAATAATAAAATAGAATTTTTTAATCAAGTAATAAAATTGAAAAGTGATGCAGAATATGGCGAGAGAAATTTAAGCAAGAGTGATGCAGACTTAGCTATAAGAAATACAGAAAAATTCTTTAAATTTGTTAAAGATACTTTAAAAGATTAAAATGATTTCATTAGGAATAGAAAGTTCAGCACATACTTTTTCAGTATCTTTGGTTAATGATAAAGGTAAAATTTTATCTGAGAAAAGAGATATGTATACAAGAGAAGATGGCGGAATAATTCCATCAGAAGCAGCTAAACATCATATCAATGTAAGAGAAAAATTATTAGAAGAATGTTTTAAAGAAGCAAATTTAACTTTTAAAGATATTAATATAATCTCTTTTGCTTCAGGACCTGGTTTAGCTCCTTGTTTATTAGCTGGAATGGAATTTGCAAAAAAATTAGCAAAAGAAAATAATATTATTTTAGTTCCAGTAAATCATTTAATTGCACATTTAGAAATTGGAAAATTATTTAGCAAAGCAAAAGATCCTGTTTTTATTTTAGCAACTGGGGCAAATACACAAATTATTGCATTTGAAGAAGGAAGATACAGAATATTTGGAGAAACTTTGGATACTGGAATTGGAAATATGTTAGATAAATTTGGAAGAGCAATCGGATTAGGATTTCCAGCAGGTTCAAAAATTGAACAGTTAGCAAAAAGTGGAAAATATATTGATTTAGGTTATGTTGTTAAAGGAATGGATTTGAGTTTCTCAGGAATATTAACTAAAGCTATTGATTTGTATAAAAAAGGTTATTCAAAAGAAGATTTGTGCTATAGTTTGCAAGAAACTTATTTTTCAATGTTAACAGAAGTTACAGAAAGAGCAATGGCACATGTTAATAAAAAAGAAGCTTTGCTTATTGGAGGAGTAGCTGCAAATAAAAGATTAATTGAAATGATTAATATTATGTGCAAAGAAAGAAAAGCTAAATTTTTCTATGTTCCTTTAAAATATTCAGGTGATCAAGCTGCAATGATTGCTTATACAGGAATTTTGCAATATAAATCAAATAAAAAATATGATAATAATTTAGATAAAATAGATATTAATCCAAATTGGAGAGTAGAACAAGTAGAAGTTAGTTGGTTATAGTTAGATTTAAATAATTTTTGCTATTTTTAGGTTTATGACAAGAGAATCAATTGGAAGACCGAGTTATATTGGTTATTTTGCTATGGAAAGTGGAATTAGTGTTTTTGAATTATATTTATTCAAAAAAGAAAAAGGAAATATTTCTGGTAAAATCTTGGATATTTTTGGTGTGTCTACATTTGAAGGTAATATACAACCCAACATTATTTATTTCGAGAAAAAATATGATAATAGAGCAATCCAAAGAAATCCAGAATTAATTAAAGGAGAAATTATATTTAAAGGTAAAAAAAGAAATAGCCAGTATTTTGGTGAATATTATTCCAGTGAAGGTAAGTCTAGTGGAATTTTTGTATTAGAAAAATCTGGGAAATCAAAAACATTAGAATTTTTAGTTAATCGCATAATATCTAGAGGAAGAAAATTATAATTCTAATTTTTTTGGCGCTTCTAGTTTAAAATCTAAATTTAAAGGTCTTGGAACTTTTGGAACATTAAAATTTAATTCTATTTTATGAGGCACTTCTGGTAAACTATGAATATTTTTATTATTTACTTTTATACCTTTATTATATTGCTGCAATATTGCCAATGTAAATTTTCTTAAAAACAAAGAATTTTCATCTGAATGACTTGGACCTTCTTTAATAACTCTTTTTATTAATTCTAGCTGTTTTCTATCCTGCTCTTTAAACTTATCAACAATAAATTTTACATTCATAATCTTTTTCCAGTTTCTAATGATTTACTTCTTACATATCTTTCAAGTAATAATAAACCATTTGCCAGAGATTTATTCTGATCAAGTAACTCTTCTAATTTTGTTGCTAAATCACGCACACGAGAATTATCCTCAACATTTGCGACATTTTTAGCAGCTTCTTCAAATACATTAACTAGATTATCTATCCTTTGAGTTAAATTATGCATTGCTTCTAGTAATTCAATATTTTTTTTCTGTAATTCAATATTTAAATTAACTAATGAAGAAGGAGCTTTTTCTTTTTTTTCTTTAACCATCATACCACCTTTATATTAAAATAATATATAAATATTATATATAAACCTTACTAAATTATTCCATTCCACCATAACCGCCAGGTGGCATTTGTGGAGGCATACCACCTTTACTTCCAGAAGCAGCTATTACATCATCTATCCTTAACAATAATTCAGCAACCTCACTTGCTGATTTAATAGCCTGAGTTTTAATTTTTAATGGTTCTATAACTCCAGATTTCCAAGCATCAAATAATTTGCCTTTCATAACATCTATTCCAAACCATTTGCCTTCTTTAGTATCATGTTTTGATTTTAAATCAGTTAACATATCAATTGGATCTAAACCAGCATTTTCAGCTAATGTTCTTGGTATTATTTCAAGAGAAGTTGCAAATGCTAATACCGCTAATTGTTCTTTTCCAGATAATTTATTCGCATATGATCTTAAACCTTTTGCAATCTCCATTTCAATAGCACCTGCACCTGCTACAACTTTTTTATTTTTTAATGAAGCAAAAATATCTCCTAAAGAATCTTTTACAGCTCTTTCTAATTCAGCAATGACATGTTCTGTTCCACCACGTACAAGCAATGTAACAGCTTTAGGATTTTTACATTCTTTAACATAAGTCATTATTTCATTTCCAACTTTTTGTTCTTCAACAACTCCAGCATATCCTAAATCTTGTTCATTTAAATCATTTAAATTACTTATAACACGAGCATTAGTTGCCCTTGCTAATTTATCCATATCTGATTTTTTTACTCTTCTTACAGCATATATATTATTTTTAGCAAGATAATGTTGTGCAATATCATCTATTCCTTTTTGACAGATAACAACATTTGCTTTGCTTTTTAGAATTTTATCAACCATATTTCTTATTATTTTCTCTTCTTGATCTAAAAATCCTTGTAATTGTTCTGGAGTAGAAATTTGAACTTTAGTATCTGTTTCAGGACTTTTGATTTCTAAAGCAGCATCTAATAAAGCAATTTTAGCATTTTTAATCATTCTAGGCATTGCTGAATGTACTTTTTCTTTATCTATTAAAATTCCTTGTATTAATTCGCTATCTTCAGCACCACCACCAACTTTCTTTTCAATTTTTATATTATCTAAATCAATTGTTCCATCATTATCTTTAATTTGCTTCACAGCTTTTACGCATATTTCAGCAAGTAATTCTTTGCTTCCTTCTGCGCCTTTTCCAGTCATTGCAGTCATTGCAATATTTCTTAACAATGATTCATCTTTTTCAGTAATTTCTTCTGCAGCATCATTAAGTAATTCTTGGGCTTTTTCAGCACCTAATCTGTAACCGCGTGCAATAACAGTAGGATGAACATTATCATCAATTAATTTTTCAGCTTGTTTTAATAATTCTCCTGCCAAAACAACAACTGTAGTTGTTCCATCTCCTACTTCACTTTCCTGTGTTTTTGCAACTTCAACCAGCATTTTAGCAGCAGGATGTTCAATTTGCATTTCTTCTAATATTGTAACACCATCATTTGTAATAATAACATCTCCTAAAGAACTAACTAACATTTTATCCATTCCTTTTGGCCCAAGAGTAGTTCTTACTGTTTCTGCAACTGCTCTAGCTGCCATTATATTGCTTCTCTGAGCTTCTCTTCCCGTACTTCTTTGAGTTCCTTCTTGTAGTATAAATATAGGTTGAATAGATTGTTGTGCCATTTTAACCCCCAATAATAATTTATTATGTAAAAATAGTCTTATAAATTTTTCGGTAATGTTATCTGAAATATTCTACTAATTTTTCTCTGAAATAAGATTCAATTG
>JBBSZT010000052.1:0-1055 GCA_038044585.1 Nanobdellota archaeon | reverse complement strand
TCTGCTAATTGCAATGGAATAACTTTATCGTATTGTGAATGTATCATTATTATTTTCCTAGGCTGAATTAAAGAAATATAATTATTGGGATTAATAGAATACAAGAAACTATTTAGTTTTTCATCATTTTGTTTAGGAATATCATATCCAGAACTGCTTATGATTAATGCTCCATGTATGTTTTTATCTAGAGCAGAAGCAATTATAGCTGTTCTTCCGCCCATGCTTGATCCAGACATTATAATTTTTTTATTATCTACTTGAGGAATTTGAGATAATAAATCAAATGACCTTAATGTATCATAAACCATTAAAGACTGGAATGATTCTTTATTTTCTTTAAAATTATTAAAATCATCTTGAGATAATGTGATATTTCCATTAGTTTCTCCAACTCCTCTTTGATCTATAGTTAATGCTGCAAATCCTTCTCTTAAGAAAACCTTAGATTCTGTCTGAGCACCTTCTTTTGTTGCTTGTGCTGCTGGTAAAAATATTATTCCAGGAACTTTTTCTTTTTTCTTTGGCAAAAATAAATAGCCATAAATTTTAGCATTCTTACTTTCAAATGTTATCTTTTCTTTACTATAATTCTCGTTATCTTCTATTAAAATTCTTGTAAATTGTAATTTTGGTCTGTTTTCTGGATAATATATTAAATTGTTTTTATAATAACTTGTTTTAAAAGAATTAATATAAATTAATACTAAGATTGCAATTAAAATAATAGCCAAGATTAATTTTACCTTTAATTTCATAATAAATCAATAATAATCTATAGTTTATAAATATATAATACAAAAGGTTTTTAATAAGGAATTTCTTTTTATTTTTTATGTATAAATTTAAAGAAAAATTTTTAGAACACTATAGCAAACTCACTGATATAGACAAATTTTGTGAATATTGCGTAAAAAGATTAAATAAAAGCATTCGAGTTAATACATTAAAGATTACAGTAAAAGAACTTAAAGAAAAATTAAAAGAATATGAACTAAAGCAAATTCCATGGTGTAAAGAAGGTTTCTGGATTAATGGTCCAAGAACAGATTTAG
>JBBSZT010000051.1:0-7269 GCA_038044585.1 Nanobdellota archaeon | reverse complement strand
TATTTAATATAAAAATGAAAAAAAAGACCATCAAATTTGTATATTGGACGCCAAGAATTTTATCAATAATATTTCTATTATTTTTAGCTATGTTTTCTTTAGATGTTTTCGAACCAGGATTAAGCTTCTCCCAAATATTATTGGGGTTATTTATGCATAATATTCCGGTATTTATTTTATTAATTATTTTATGGATATCTTGGAAATATGAAATTGTTGGGGGAATTGCTTTTATTTTAGCAGGATTGTTGTATATTATAACACGATTTATGAACTCCAAATTTGAATGGTATATGATTTCCTGGTCAATAATGATTGCTGGGCCAGCATTTCTCATAGGAATTTTATTTCTAATTGGTTGGTTCAAAAAGAAAAAAATGAACACTTAGAAAAAATAGCATACCTTATCTCATATTGTATGGTAGAGAATAACACCTTAAAAGAACTTTATATCCCTTATAATTTTAGATAGGTTTAAATAATTTTTTGTTTTAAATATTTATATGCTTACTGAATTGACTATAAAACGATTAGAAGTATTGGTTACCCTTGCAAATAATCCAGATGGTTTACCAATAGAAGATTTTGTTGATAATGGTCTCAGAACATCAGCAGAATATTTATGCGATAATGCTTATGCAACAAAGACCAAGATATATCCTAAACATATTACAGTAACAAAATCAATTGGTCAAAATGATCCTAGACTTGGTTATAAGATTAATAAAGAAGGTAAGGATTTAATAAATAAAATTTTGAAATATGCTAATGATTTAGTTCTAATTTAGTTTATCATGAGTTAATTTACCTGATTCAAGCTCAAGTAATTTATGATAAAGTTCACTTCTTTGTTTTTGTAACATTCTAAGTTCTTTGCTTGTTTTTTTCGTATGCTCTTTTTCTTCTTTTACATGTTCAACCTTGAATTTTGGTTGTTTGTAAAGAAACTCTAATTTTGGGTTATAATGGTCAACTAAATTGATAGTTTGTCTTGCAATCTCTCTTTTTGGTGTTAATCTATTTAAATTACCCCCAAACTTTTCAACATCTCCTATAAGGTTTTCATTAACATCTTCTTTCTTAACAAAATGCCCCATTTTTCTTTCTTCATGCTTTAATTTATGTGAAAACTCCTTTAATTTTGAAGATGCCAATAATCCTTCACGTTCAATAAAGTTTTTTAATGTATTCAATAAGCTTATACTTTCTCTAGAAACATATTTTCCTTGGTGTTTTATCTCAATCAAATTTCTAGAAACATCCAAAAACATCTTTTCATTCTTTTTTTTACTTAAAATTCCATCATGTAGGTCCATTAATCTAGTCATAATCTCTTTTTCTTCTATTATTGGTAACTTATAATATGCTAGCAATGCACGGGCATAATATCTTTTTGCTATTAATGGATTTCTATCTAAAGCTTTAATGCCATCTTTAATTAAATTTAATATTCTAATTTTTTCTATCTTAACCATTATATTTCTAAATAAAACAAACTTGTATCTTTTAACTGGATTAGGTTCTTCTTGAATCTCAGGTTTTTCAATTTCTTTAATTTCTAATTTTTTTAAAGGAATTCTAACATTTAATTCTTTCATACTTAATTTAGTTTCTTTCTTTTTGAATACATTTAAGAAATTCTCTTTAACTTTATCAAAGAATCCTAATTTTGCTTTTTCCTCCTTAACATTATAGTCTCTTAATAATTCTTCAAAATCCCTAAATAAAGATTTAATTTGTGAAGAATCAAAGCTCGCTCCAGAATATTTTATATTAGACAATTTATTTGATAAAGTAACATCTTTAATATGGCCTTTAACTAAATTTCCTAACTCTGCAAATGCAAATTCATGTTTAATATTGAACTTTTCCTTGAAAAACGCTTTTGCAATTTCACTGAATTCATTTAATGATTGTTCTTTTCCAATTTTAAACAACTTTTGTTTTAATAAATTAAATCTTAATCTGTAATCTGTTTTAACCTCATTTATAATTTCTTTTTTCTCATGATGCTTTAAGCTTATTTTTCCAAATTGTATTTTTGGAAATTTAAATTTACCAATATTATCCTTAATTACTAATCCTAAAAAAAATAATGTCATTAAAGCCATAAAAAATACAGGAGCTACATAAATTATTGGATAAGTATTGCCAAAGATATCAATTTCTTGTGCATTCACTAAATCTAAATTAGCTAATAATATTAATAATAAGATAACCCCTTTTTTCATTAATTTTAAACAGGTATTATAGTATAAAAACCTTATGTTACACTACACAAACATTAATAACTTTTTCTAACTTATCAAGATTATGAAGTTTGCCCATATGTCAGACTGCCATGTAGGTGGCTGGAAAGAGGATAAATTAAAAGAGCTTAGCATAGAAGCATTTGAAAAAGCTATGGAATTATGTATAAAAGAAAATACAGCCTTTGTTTTAATCTCTGGGGATTTATTTAATACTAGTTTACCAAATTTAGATATTATAAAAAGAACAGCTCAGGCTTTGGATAAACTGCGTGAAAATGATATTTCTTGCTATATAATTCCAGGAAGCCATGATTTCTCCCCAAGCGGAAAAACAATGTTAGATGTTCTAGAAAAAGCAGGTTTAATGGAAAATGTTATGAAATTCAATAATAATAAGTTAGAATTTACAATAGACAAAACAAATGCAAAGATTACTGGGATTTTTGGTTTAAGACAAGGTTTAGACAGAAGTTATTACCAGAATTTAGATAAAGAATCACTGGAAAAGGAAAAAGGATTTAAAATATTTATGTTTCATGCTACTTTAGACGAGTTTAAACCAAAAGATCAAGAATTAGTTCAAGGGCAAAGTTACACTGATCTTCCTAAAAATTTTAATTATTATGCAGGAGGCCATACTCATGTTGTTTTACATACAAATAAAGAAGGTTATGGAACAATAGCATATCCTGGTCCATTATTTCCAAATTCATTTAAGGAACTAGAAGAACTAAAACATGGTGGATTTTATATTGTAGATGATAAATTAAATATAAAAAGAATTGATATTAACCTTAAAGATGTTTCTTCATTTTATATAAACGCAGATAATAAAAATTCTGAGCAAATAGAGCAAGAATTAAGAAATATAATTGATGTTAAAGATAAAATTGTTTTAATAAGAATAGAAGGAACTTTAAAATCTGGAAAACCAAGTGATATTAATTTTAAAGAAATATTTGATGGTTATGATGCTTATGTTGTTTTAAAAAATACAAATAAATTGAAGAGTTTTGAATTTGAAGGTTATGAAACAAAACATGGTGATATTGAAGAAGTTGAAAGTATAATAATCAAAGAAAATCTAAGCAAGATAAATACTGTTTTTAACCAGGAAGAGATTGCTAAAACATTAATTAATTCTTTAAACTTGGAAAAAGATGAAGGTGAACATAATTTAGACTTTGAAACTAGATTAGTAAGGGATGTTGTCAAGGTTTTTGGTATAGAAAATGTTAATTAAAAAAATTAAATTAGAAAATATTAGAAGCTATGTAGATGAAGAAATTAGTTTTCCTCTAGGTTCAACTTTATTAGCAGGCGATATTGGATCTGGTAAATCCAGCATATTACTTGCAATAGATTTTGCTTTATTCGGGTTAAGATATGATTTAAATGGTGCTTCATTATTAAGAAATGGCGCTGATTCTGGTTTAGTTGAATTAAATATTAATATTGATAATAAAGATGTTGTAATACATAGAAGATTAAAAAGAACTCAAAATTCTATTATTCAGGATACAGGTCATTTAATTATAAACAATGAAAAAAAAGAAGCTTCTGCAGTTGAATTAAAGCAGGCTGTTCTTGAATTATTAAATTATCCTAAAGAATTACTTACTAAATCTAAATCATTAATTTATCGTTATACCGTTTATACTCCGCAGGAAGAAATGAAGCATATCTTACTTGGTGAAAAAGATATACGTTTAGATACATTAAGAAAAGTGTTTGATATTGACAAATATAAGAGAATTAAGGAGAATTGCAAAATATTCATTAGTTATTTAAAACAGAAAAGAAAAGAACTTGAAGGAAAGATATATGATTTAGAAGATAAGAAAAGATTAGTGCAAGAAAAGGTTAAGGAATTTGCTTCTATTGATTTTAATTTAAAAGAATTAATTCCAAGAGTAACTGAAATAAATAAATTAGTCGATAAAAAACGAGAAGAAATCAAATCAGTTGAAAATGATGTTAAGAAATTTAATGAAATTAAAAAAGAATTTGAATTAAACAAATTTAAACTTGATAATTCTGAAAAGTTATTAAATAAAAATAAGATTGAATTAAATAATTTAAATTTAGAAAAACTTGAGGATGAATTAAAAGATATAAAATTAGATAATATAGATGAAATTAAAAGTAATATATTAAAATTAAATGAAGAATTAATCAAGAATAAAACTCAACTTGATTTAATAAATAAAAAAATAAATGAGTTTGAAACTAAAAAATCCAGTTCTTTAGAGATGAAATCTAAGATTATACACCTAGATAAATGTCCTTTATGCCAGCAAAATGTAACTCATGAACATAAATCAAATATTTTATTAGAAGAAGATAAGAAAATAATAGAATATGAGCGAGAATTAAATGAATTCAGGCAAAATAAATCTTTATTGCAGGATAAAATCAAACAACTTGAGATTGATTTAGATACTTATAAAGAAAAGAGAAGTAATTATGACTTAAATAAATTAAAATTAAATGATTTAAAAGATAAAAAATCTAAAAGAGAATTATTTATTAATGAAAATTTTAAACTTGAAAAAGATATTTCTGAATTAAAAGAAAAAATTGAATTACTCGAATTACAAATAAAAGATTTTAATGATTCTAATTATGATAATATAAAAAAAGAATTAGATGTTTTGCTTAATAAAGAAAAGTCATTAGAGATACAGCGTGCAACTTACTTAGCTAATATGCAGGAAATTAACAAAGCAGTTGAAACATTAAACAAGGAAGTTACTTTAAAATTAATAACAAAGAATAATATAACAAAGATTAATGACATTCAGTTTTGGCTTGAAGAGTATTTTGTAAATGTAGTTGATTTAATTGAAAAACAAGTTATGCTTAGGGTTCACAGTGATTTTAATGCTTTATTCCAGAAATGGTTTGATATGCTTATGGAAAATGAAAATTTTACAGTAAGATTAGACGAAGAATTTAGTCCATTAATACAGCAGAATGGTCATGATATTGATTATTTATACTTAAGTGGCGGAGAAAAAACAGCCATAGCATTAGCGTATAGATTATCTTTAAACCAAGTTATAAATAATTTAATTACAACAATAAAAACTAAGGATTTATTAATATTAGATGAACCGACAGACGGATTTTCAGATGAACAATTAGATAGGGTAAGAAATGTTCTTAGCGAATTAAATTTAAAACAATTAATCTTAGTAAGTCATGAACCAAAAATAGAAAGCTTTGTTGATAATGTAATAAGATTAAATAAAGAACAGCATGTTACAAGGATAATTTAATTTTCTTTTAAGGGGATATGGTCTAGCTTGGTATGATACGTGGTTAGGGACAAAAGCTAAAAACCACGAGATCGCAGGTTCAAATCCTGCTATCCCCATCTTATAAAATACTCCAAGCAATTATAAGAACAATTCCTCCCCCGAAAAAACAACCAGCCATTTTTCCAATTGCAGAACTTAATGCCGTTCTTTCTTCTTTAATTTTATGTTTACGTAAAAATTCAGAAGTCCAACCTTCAAAAATACCGGCAAAACCGTCTGTTATTGCATTTGCTGCACTTCCTCCAATTATAGCACCAAAAATACCTGCAAAATCTGCACCTATTATTGCTGCAATCACAAGAAATCCATTGTCAATAGCACCAAATATTATATCTGGCCAAACAGAGTTTATTTTTTTCCCAAAAACTTTTAATACCAAAAGATGAAGTAATCCAAGAATTATAAAAATAAAACCAATCCATTTCTTTTCATAAACAAAAAAAGTTATTGTGCCCAAAACGATAATGCTTAACATTACTATACTTAAAATTGATGTTATTAAACGCTCTTTTTTCATATATTTGGTGAGATTTAATCAAATTTAAACCTTTTTAATTTTTTTAAACCAATTTATTGTTTTTATTAATCCATCATTTATATTGATTTCAGGTTTCCAATCGAGTAATTTTCTCGCTTTACTAATATCTGGTCTTCTTTTAGTTGGATCATCTTTTGGAAGTTCTTTAAATACAAATTCTGAACTAGATTTGGTTAATTTTTTTATTTTTTTGGCTAAATTTAATATTGTAATTTCATTTGGATTTCCAATATTTTTTGGACCAATTTCACTGGAATTAATCATCTTAAATAAACCATCAACTGTATCAGAAACATAACAAAAACTTCTTGTTTGTTTACCATCACCATAAATTGTTATTGGTTCATTTTTCAAGCATTGGATTATAAAGTTTGAAATAACTCTTCCGTCTCCTGGTCTTAATCTTGGACCATATGTATTAAAAATTCTAACTATCTTAATTTTAGCGTTTTTACTTCTATGATATGCCATTAACAATGCTTCTCCAAAACGTTTACTCTCATCATAACAAGATCTTATTCCAACAGGATTAACATTACCCCAATAATCTTCTCTCTGCGGATGTACTTTTGGTTCTCCATATGCTTCACTTGTTGAGCTAAAAAGCAATGTAGCATTTTTCTTTAAAGCTAATTTAACTAAGTTATTTGTTCCAATTGAATTAGTTAAAGCAGTATGAATAGGATATTTTTGGTAATCTACTGGACTTGCACGAGAAGCTAGATGATAAATCTGGTCTATTTTTTCATGAATATTAAAAGGTTGAGTTATATCATGTTTAATAAGTCTAAAATTTTTATTGTTTAAATTGTGTTTTATATGATTTATATGGCCTGTACAAAAATTATCTATACAAATAACCTCATTTTCTTTATTCAATAAATAATCAATTAAATGACTACCGATAAAACCAGCTCCCCCAGTTATTATTATGCGCATAAAGAATATAAGAATAGAAAAAGGTTATAAATCTAATATATTTTATTAATAAGTAATGAAAATCAAGCTTTTTTTATCTTAGCTACGAAAAATCCTTCTGTATCATTATCCTGCGGCCATATTCTTAAACATTTTTTAATCTCATTATTATAATGTTCTTTTTCATAATCTAATATTATGGGGCTTTTTTTTATATCTAAATCAATTTTTTCTAATT
>JBBSZT010000050.1:0-2801 GCA_038044585.1 Nanobdellota archaeon | reverse complement strand
CAGATGTATTTGAATTTGAAAATTTAATAGTTAAGATAGTAAGTCCAGAAGATATCATCTTATTAAAATGTGCGACAGAAAGAGCAGGAGATAGGATAGATGCTTTAGAATTAATTAACAAATTTAATATTGATTGGGGTATTATTATAAAAGAAAGCATAGAGCAAACAAAACTTGGAGAGAGTATTTTTCCTGTATTTCTTTATGATTTTTTATTGGAATTAAAAGAAGATTTGAAAGCTGAAATTCCAGATAATGTTCTAAAGGAATTAATGGAAATTTCTGAAAAGGAACTGGTTAAAAAATTAAAAAAATAAATTTAATTAACATTTATATCAAAGAATAAAGTTTAAAATAATTTTTTGTTCTTTCTTTACAGCCTAAACATTGTTTCATTTTACAAACTCGACGTTCTGTATATCCCAAAATTCTTTGTCACCTGTCAAAAACAACGCTTTATTTTTCTTAGCCAAGACATAACCAATAGTATCCACCATAGATAATTTTCTTTGCTTATTATGCCATCTAAAAAAACTTGCTTCCTTAATGTCTTGAATATCAAACTCAACAAGATATTTTAAATATTTTAATAAAACTAAATTTGCTTTTTCTGCTCCTAAATCCCTCAGCAATCTGTAATGTGTCTCAAAGAGGTTTAACTTTGATGTAATAAACTCAACATCTTTATATTTTTCATAATTTTTATTTCCAAAAAATATTTCTAGAATAGCGCATGTATCAAGAAAATAAAGCACCGTCTACATCCCATGCAACTCTTTTCTAATTTCATCCTTCATTTCTTGTCCGGATTTCTTGCGCAAGTTCTTGAATATACCAAAAGTTTCTTGGATTGCATTTCCTCTAGGAATAATTATAGCTCTCACTCTTTGATTCATTCTTAAGCCAGCACTCTTTAAATCACCTTTAGTTATTCTTAATGCTGCGGAGTTTCCCCATTTCTTTATTTCACCATTAAGTTCGACCATTTTGTTTAATAATGATACGGTATCATTATTATTTAAACCTTTTTATTTTTTGGTCTATAGTAACGAAATATTTATAAAAAGTTTGCACAATCATTTTTAAAACTATATTAATAACCATTTCCAAACAGGGATTACCCTTATTTTTTTATTGCCAACATTAAAGTAATCTTCCTGATTATAAGTCAAAATCAAACCGTTATTTAGTTTAAATTTATCCAAAGCCTCTAATAATCCATTTATCTCTCTATCTTTATTATCTTCATTCAAGTTATAACAAACTTGAATTGCCTTGGTTATTATTGTTCCTTCTTTTAAAATAAAATCACATTCTCTTTTTTCTTTAAAATAAAAAATATTATTGTATTTTTTTCTTAAACCGATAAACACCACATTTTCCAGCATTTTTCCTTTATCTTGGGAAAATGAAGCTGAATTGATGTTTATTAGACCATTATCAATCGAATAAGATTTTTTTGGATTAACAAGCTGTTTTCTTAACGAAAAATCGAATTTTGGAATAGGAAATGATAAATAACTATCTTCAAAATAAGAAACAAAAGATATTACACTATTTGTAGAACCTAAATTAACCATTTTTTTAAGATTGTTGTATGAAAATTCTTTTCCAACATTCGTTAACATATACAAAGCTAATTCTTTCAATATCTTTAAGCTCCTAAGTTTGTATCTTACAGCAATATCCCTAATAAGAATATCATTTAATAATTCCTGCAGTATAATTGGTTTTTTTAATTTTAGATACTCTGGGAATCCGCCATCTACAAAATATTCTTCAAACGAAGCAATGCTCGGCTTTTTATTAGTTAGCGTTAAAAATTCTTTATAAGAGAAAGGAAAGAGCTCAAATCTTAAATGCCTGCCTGTTAATCTAGTTCCAAGTTCCTTGCTTAATAATGATGCATTTGAGCCTGTAATAACAATATGTTTTTTCTTTTCTAGAAGCGTTCTAATAAACAATTCCCATTTTTGGACATTCTGAATCTCATCAAAAAAATAATAATCTCTGCTGCCATATTCTTCTAAAAAAACTTCATCAAGTTTTTGAAAATCTTCTACTTCAAAATTCGCTATTCTTGAATCTTCAAAGTTTAAATAATAAAAATTTTTAGATTTTCCCATTATTTGCCTTAACAATGTACTTTTTCCAGATCTTCTAACACCAGACAAAACGATAACAAATGGGAGATTTATATCTATTTCCCTGAGAATTTCCCTTTCTACACCAAATTCTACTAAATCCAAATTTTCTCTTTGTGCCTTAACAATATTCTTTAATGTTTCTTTTAAAATCATAAAATTAGTAATAAAGTGTGATTTATAAACCTTTTCATTACTAATGCATACTTTTGTTCATTACTAATGCATAAAATAGATTTCATTATTATTTATCTTATTATTTATCCTTACTAATAAGTAACGAAATATTTATAAAGTCTTAATTTCTATTAACAATATGAAAAATTGGCAGAAACTAGCGTTATTTGGAAGTTTTATTGGAGCTTTAAATTCTGGTTTTAATATTGAGAATAATGCGCAAGCCCAGACTAAAAAAGTAAGAGTAGTTGATTGTTTATTAAATAAGATAGATAGTTTAACTTCTGGAATTCCTAATTTGTATGCCACTTTTAATGGTAAGAATTATAGAACAGACTCAAATGGTTATTTTGATGTATCAACAGGAGTTAAAGATAATAATAAAATAGAAAATAAAGACTTGCTTAATGTAAACTTGCAAGGTAATAATTTAGTTTTTCAGTATAATGGAAATGCGAGATTAAAAATTTATAATTTAAT
>JBBSZT010000049.1:0-1139 GCA_038044585.1 Nanobdellota archaeon | reverse complement strand
ACCTTCAAAATCATCAAAAACAGGAATTCTTGTTCCAGCATCAATAGCAGGGCTTATGGTTTGCAAATGAAAATCACCCTTAAGTGGATCAACATATAAAGGACCAATAAATTGACTATTCAAATCCCGTCCTTGCGATTGCCATTGAGCTAAAGTTCTAACTATACCATTATCAATAGCAAAAGTATTTACTGGAGAATCAAAAATATTATAATTAGAATCAAGCTCAGATAAAAAAGCATCAGTCTTTAGAAAATAATCCTGATTATTACAACATAAATCTTGTCCAGTTCTTTGAGCTATATTATTTTTTATTTTAACATTAGTAACTCCACTATGTAACCAAATAACACCGGATTCTTGAGCATCATTTCCATACCAAAAAGTATTACCAAAAATATTAATGTTTGAAGAAGGTAAAACCCCTTGTGTATTATCCCCACCAAATTCAATTCCAGATTTAGTTTTAAATATATTATCCCTAACTGTTATATCCTGAGCAAGAATTGAAAAAGTAAATCCATTTTCAACAGCTTCATTTATATTAGTTCTTTCGAAAGTATTTTTTTCAAATATTGCATCTTCCATAAACTCTTTCCTTAGAGAATTTTGAGGTTTATACTCAACCAAATGATTAAAACTATTATGACTGATTAAATTCCATTTCGAAGGTCCTAAACCACCATCCTGCAAACTTTCTTCATTATGAAACTTTAATGAAGCCTTAATCTCCTTAGGGTTGTGCAAAATATTATGACTAATTAATAATTTATTTCCATGAAATACTCTTGCGTTATGTTCTCCTCCCAAAATACTTTTATTTACTATAGTTCCCAAAATTGCACTATCTTTTGCTCCAAAATAAATTCCATTACCTCCTCCAGGCGTACCTATATCTTCAAAATGACTATCATAGATGAATACATTTCTCTGATCAAGAACACCAAAATCTGATGAAAAACCATTAGCATATTCTCTCACATAAACATTTGACATCAGGAAATCTTTAACTGGTCCATTCCATGTTGCTATAGAAATAGCACTTGCCCATCCTAATAATCCAGAATTTCCTTGGAAATATAAGTCCTTTATTATCCAGTTTTCATGTTTAATATAAATTAAGGTATTATCTCTTAAAG
>JBBSZT010000048.1:2159-4598 GCA_038044585.1 Nanobdellota archaeon | reverse complement strand
AATAATATAACTCCAATAACATTAAATGCATCTGCTAAATTAAAAACAGGCCAGATTCTTAAATCAATAAAATCCCTTACATAACTAAATAAAATTCTATCAATTAAATTTCCTGTTGTCCCTGCTAAAATAAAACTTAAACTTAATCTTAAATTTCTTTCTTTGTAATAATACAAACAAATTAAGATTACAATGATACTTATAATAATTAAAAATGTAGTGTAACCTTGTAATATTCCAAAAGCAGCACCATAATTTTTAATATTTCCAAAGAAATATTTGCTTAATTGATCTAGAATTATTAACAATATTATCAGCAACATAACAAAACATTTATATAGCTAGTTTATATAACTTTTTATTAGAGAAAAGGTGAAAATGCCAGAACTAGTTTCTAAAGAAAAGGAAAAATCTCCTGCTGAAAAAATAGAAGAAATAAAGAAAAATGCAGGTGCAGATAAAAATAATGAACCTCTTTATTCAATACAATATGACTCTTTAGCCGAGGGTTTAGAGCCAATATATTTCTGGATTTTGGATTTTATGCAGGACCCTAAGCCAAGTGGTTTGGGGATGGATGAAGTTTTTAAAAGCAAGGATGAGTATGAAGCAGCTGTTGGTTCTGGATTTTTTTCTGATTTAGGTGCTAAAGCTACAAGAATGCAGGAACAAGCAATGAAAATGATGGGTACAATCAATACTGTTGTGCGTAGTGTAATTAATTTGATTTATGATTTAAGAGAATTTGAAATTAGACTAGGAACTTATGAAGATTTAAAATCTGAAAACAATGATAAGAGAGAATCTGCTGAAATTGCATTACGCGTACTTTGGATGGATCAAGTTGATATTAAAAGAGGAAGAGGAAGTATTAACATGCTTGCGCGTGAATTACAATTTGTTACTTTAAGAGATGCTTTTATTTATGCAAAGAGCGAGGAAGATGTTAATAATCTAGACTTAAATGATAGGGTAAAGAGAATCTTGAAATCCAGGATAAATGAATATTTTAAATGGAAAAATTATAGCGAAAAAGAATTAAGAAAAAGATATAATATTGAAAGAGCTTATCTTAAATCACAGTTTAATTCATTAAAACATTATACTGCATGGGTCAAGCCTTATTTAATTGCAGCTAAACAACTTGGAATGAATAATTTTTTAACAAGATCTGGAATGAGCAATCCAAATATTGTTAATTTATTTAATAATGTTGAGATTCATTTAAATTTACTTGGAAAAAAGAAAATAAAACCAGAAGAAGTTTTTGAGGAATATTCTAATCTCAAATTAGAGAGTGATTATAACAGTTGTATAGAAGTAGAAATTACATTTAGAACAGTGCCAAGAGCAACACAATCACAACAAGGCATGGTTTATTTACATTCAGGAAAAACTCAGCTTAAGTTTAGAGCGTATAATTTAACTGACAAACAAATTGATGAAATGAATAAATTACAAACAGAAGAGGATTTAGATTTAATTGAAGAAATGACAGAAGTAAGCTTAAAAGAAATACAAGAGGATATAGAACATTTTTTGGGAAAACCAGAAGAAGAGAAAGAAAAAGAAAAAATAGCTTATCCAAATCCTTTCTCAGGAATATTTAAGGGATTTAAGCAGGCTACTAAGCCATTGAAAATGGTATATAATACGCTTGCAATGAAAGATGGTAAATCAAGTTCAAGTTTTGCAGAAAAAAAAGTTAAAGAATATACTTTAGATGATGCAAAAAACAAATGTTATTTAATATATGATTTATACAAGAAAAGTCATGGAATGTTTACCTGGTAAAATTAATAAATTTATTATAATCTATGTTAACAATAAAGGAAATTATTGAGAAATTAGAAGAGCTTGAAACTAATGAAGATAGATTAGAATATCTTAATTCTATATTAGATGAAACCGAAGATGAAGAATTAAAGGATAATATTAAAGATGTGATAAAAAAATTAGAAGAAAGCTTGGAAAACAAATTAGAACAAACCGATATTCCTGTTATGAGAAAGGCTATGAGAGAAATTGATTTCAATGAAATTGAAGATGATATTGAAACAGTTCAAAGAAATATTTCTCAAAGAAGTCCTGGAAGACCAGATTTGGCAATAAGACAAAACCAAGATGAAGATAATTTAAATTTTAATTATTCAAGTAACAATAATTATTCCAATGCTTCTTTATATAACTCAGGATCATTTAATTATCAGACATTGCAAAATTCGTTTGATAATGATGTGATGAAACAAAACTTGGTAAGGGAAAATATTTTAAATCCAGAAAGAGTTATAACAGAAGTAGAAAAAGAAAATTTAAGCAAAAAATTAAGAGAAACTATGCCCGGAGCATCAGAAGAAAGGATATTGATGTATCAAGCTAAGATTTCAGATGAATTAAGAAAAGATGAAAAAAGCAAATATATTGCGAGATTAAAATGAC
>JBBSZT010000048.1:0-2059 GCA_038044585.1 Nanobdellota archaeon | reverse complement strand
CAGACAGAATGGGACAAAGAAAAATTACAGGTTTTTGAATATCAAAGACATAAATCACAAATTGAAGATAGAATGTCAATGTTGCAAAGAGAGATTAAACCGTTTATAGATGCTGAAAAAAAAGGAGTTTTATCTGAACAAGAGAAAGAATTGTTGGATGATCGAATGAAAGAAATTGCAAGATTAAATTCCCATATTAATGAATTTGATACTCATATTAATTCTACCTTAAATGAAATCTTTAACCAGTTAAAGTATGTTCCAGATGAAGAAAAACAAAAAACAGATAAAATGGTTCATGAAATTCAAAAAGATTATAGAGACTCATTAGAACAAATTAAACCAATTGCACAGAAACTTAATCAATATCAAAAGAAGATTGAGAATGGCACTTTAAGTTCAGATCAATTAACAGAGTTTCAAGTCTTAAATAATAATTTAGAAGTTTTAAGAGATAAACAAACAAGAGATTTGCAATTAAAATTAGAAAAAACCCCAACACCAGAAATATGGACCCCTTCTAATAAACTGGCCAAGGAAAAAACAGCTGAAACTGTTGCAAATGCTGCTTTTGATTCTTATAATAAATATAAAAATCATACTCCAATAATTGTTTTAGAAAATTATCAGCCAGGATTAACATTAGGAAGAGCTGATGATATGAGAAAGACAGTTGATGAAACAAGAAATAAATTTGCAGAAAAATTAGTTAGAGAAAAAAATATTTCTGAAAGCGAAGCAAAACAAATAGCTAAGAATTTAATTGGAGTTACTTGGGATGTTGGTCATATTAATTTTATGAGAAAACAAGGTTATGGAGAAAAAGAAATTTTAGAAGAAACTAGAAAAATTGCACCTTATGTCAAACAAGTTCATATTACAGATAATTTTGGTTTTAATGATGCACACTTACCGCCTGGAATGGGGAATGCACCGATTAAAGAACAGTTAAGAATTTTAGAGAAAGCAGGATTTAAATTTGAAAAAGGTAATGTTATTGTTGAAGCAGGAGCATATGTTGGGCAGTTTAAAGAAAATCCTCATCTATATGCATTAGAATATTTTGAGTCACCTTTATATACGTATAAAACTCAGCCGTATTGGAAAGATATTTGGGAAACTGAAGGAAAATATGGATTAGGTTATGGGGCAACTTTCCCAGAACAACACTTTGCGATGTATGGAAGTGGATTTTCAAATTTACCAGCTGAATTAGGCGGACAAATTCAGGGTGATAGATCAAGATTTGCCGGAACACCAAATCAATAAAATAAAAAGAGGTTGATAAAGTGAAAAAAGATCAAGTTTACCGTGATTACGATGTAGCTTATGATTATGCTACAAAAGTCTACCAAAAATTTCGTGAAGTTATTAAATCAATTGTTCTTTTTGGTTCAACAGCTAAAGAAACACAGCAAACTAAAAGTGATATTGATATTATTATAATTGTTGATGATGTTTTAATTAAATGGGATCAGGAATTAATAGCTTGGTATAGAGAAGAATTAGGAAAACTTACTGCTTCATTAAAATATCCAAAAAAATTACATGTTAATACAGTTACTTTATCAACTTTCTGGAATGAAATTTTAGTTGGCGAGCCAGTTGTTATAAATGTTTTAAGATATGGTGTTTCATTAATTGATTTTGGCGGATTTTTTGAACCATTAAAAGTATTATTGGCTAGAGGAAAAATAAAACCAAGTCCAGAAGCAATTTATAATGCACTTAGAAGAGCGCCATTTCATATGTCAAGGAGCAAAATGCATTTACTTGGAGCAATAGATGCTATTTATTGGGCAATGGTTGATAGCGCTCATGCAGCTTTAATTTCAGCAAGGCAAGTTCCACCAAGTCCAGAGCATGTTGCAGATTTATTGAATGATGTTTTTGTTAAAAAAGGAATGTTAAATAATAAATATGTAGAATGGTATAAAGAAATTTATGCTGTTGCTCATCATATAACTCATGGAGAAATGACAAATGTTTCAGGCAAGTTTATAGAAATGTACCAAGAAAGGGCTGATAAATTTATAGGTGAAATGGCTAATTTAGTTAA
>JBBSZT010000047.1:0-1854 GCA_038044585.1 Nanobdellota archaeon | reverse complement strand
AAATAGAACCAAGTAAGAACAAAGTTCCTCGGCATATTGGATATATCATCGACGGTAACAGAAGGTTCGCTCGTAGATTAATGTTAAAACCGTGGCGCGGTCATGAGTGGGGGGCAAAAAAAGTCGAAAAATTATTAAATTGGTGTAAGGAGTATGGGATTAAAGAACTTACTTTATATGCACTATCTGAAGAAAATTTTGACCGTCCAAAAAGAGAATTTAATTATCTGATGAATTTATTTAGAAAAGAATTCAACAGATTAAAAGATCATCCTAGATTAAATGAGCTAAAAATTAACTTTATCGGAAGAATCTGGATGTTTCCCGAAGATATACAAAAGATTATGCATGAATTAATGGAGAAAACAAAAAACAATGATAAATTTATATTAAACTTTGCAATGGCATATTCTGGAAGATCTGAGATAATAGATGCTACTAAGAAAATTGCTTCTATGGTAAAAAAAGGATTATTAGATATAGATGAAATTAATCAAAAAGTTTTCTCTCAAAATTTATACTTGGAAAGCGAACCAGATTTAATTATAAGGACAGGCGAATCTAGATTAAGCGGATTCTTGTTATGGCAGGGATCTTATGCTGAGATAGAATTTTTGCCAAAAAAGTTATGGCCAGAATTCAGTAAAAAAGACCTTGTTAAATGTCTGCAGGAATATGCTAATAGAGATAGAAGATTTGGAAAATAATTCTAAACATTAAATTTATAAACAAATTTCTTATTCTAAAGTTTATGCATCAGTAGTATAATGGCCAGATCAATTTAATTGAGGTCAATATCTCGCCCTTCCAAGGCGAGGATCGGGGTTCAAATCCCCGCTGATGCATTCAATAATTTTAAATACATAAAATATTTCTTTTATTTATGGTTAAAACTGTAATTGTTTTCGTTGCTCATTCTGATGATGAAAGCGTAGGATGTATAGGGACGTTAATTAAATTAAAGGAGCAAGATTATAAAATTATCAAAGTTATCTTCTCTGCAGGACAAAAATCACATCCTCATTATATTGAAGAATTTGTAATAAAGCAAAGAATCAAGGAAACAGAAGGATTAGGGAAAAGGTTTGGAATAAGCCAAAACATCTATTTTGGATTAAAAGATAATAAACTAAAACAAGAAATTATAGAAAAAAATATCAAGGAAAGAATACGCAGAATATTAAAAAAATACAAGCCAAGAAAGGTTTTTCTTAATTCTGCTTTAGATCCTCATCCAGATCATCGTGCTGTGAATAAAGCTGTTCTAAATGTAATAGATGATTTAAATTATAAAGGAGATGTTTATGAATACGAAGTTTGGAATATTCTAAAAGAAAATAAGCCGATTGTTTATGAGGATATAACTCCATATTTCAAGGCAAAGATTGCTATGATGAAATCTTATAAAAGTCAGTGGTTATTTATGTATCCATTGATAATCGTAGCTTACGTGCGTGCAAAGATTTATGGAATAAAAAACAATTGTAAATATGCTGAAAAATTTTACAAAATAAAATAGAAAGATTTATAAACACTTGTTCATTTATGTTAACATATGTTCAAAGAATTAAACATACTAAATATATTTTTTGAAGAACCAAGTAGAGAGTTTAATGTAAGAGAAGTAGCTAGAATTATCAAGATTGCTCCCGCAACTGCAAGTAAGGAATTAAAGAGTTTATCTAAACTTGGTATACTAAAAGAAAGAAAAGAAAGAATATTCAATTTATATAAGGCAAATTTAGAAAATGATTATTATAAGGATATTAAGGTTTTTTATTCTCTAAGGAAGATAAAGAATTCTGGTTTTTTAGAAGAAATTAATAAATTCTATTTAAAACCCGCGGTAATATT
>JBBSZT010000046.1:0-8363 GCA_038044585.1 Nanobdellota archaeon | reverse complement strand
TTTATTAACGTTACCTTTATAAAGGAGTAATTTTATCGTTCCTTTATGAAATCATTAATATTAGGTGCAGGAGAAGGAAGTAGATTACACCCCCTTACAAGAATAACTGCAAAGCCATTGTTAGATATAAAGGGAAAACCGATCTTGGCTCATATAATGGATAGTTTGGATGTATCTAAACATCTGGATGATGAAGTTTATATCATATATCCTAACGAATTTGATTACCAGTTTAATCAGTTTAGAACTTATTTTAAATATAACAAAAAAATTGAATTAATAAGCGATAAAAACAAAATTTTAAAAGAAATGCCTGGTTCTGTACGTAGTATCGCTTATGTTGTTAATTCAAAAAATATTAAGGATGATTTATTTGTTGTTGCTGGGGATAATTTATTTGATTTTAGAATAGATGATTTTCTAAATTTTTATCATTCAAATGGTAAAAAAACTTCAATAGCAGTATATGATATTGAAGATAAAGATAAAATTGCAAATAAATATGGATGTGTGGTTGTTGAAGATAAAAAAATAAAGGAATTTGAAGAAAAACCAGCAAATCCAAAATCAAGTCTAGTAAGTACTTTATGTTATATATTATCAAAAGATGATTTACATCACTTGGATAAAGAAATCCTTAAAGATAATGCAGGTGAATTAATAAAAGATTTAGTTGATAGTGGCCATATTATTAATGCTTTTCAGTTCAAAGGCAAATGGTTTGATGTTGGAACCCCTGAAGATTTAGAAAGAGCAAGAAAAGAATTTTAATCTTCTTCTAGTGATTCTACTATTGCTGCAAATGCAGGTCTTGTTATAAATACACCGATTGAAATTCCCAATATTGTTGTTAATGCAAATCCTGTAAATAATCCTGCACCTGCCCAGAATAACGGAATCATAGAAGCAACACCGGTAGCATAAGCAACAAATATTACGAAAAATGCTCTTTTAATTTGCTCTTTGAAACTTAATATTTCTTTTCTCTTTTTACCAGACAAAATTTCATCTGCAATAACAATCTGATCATCTACACCTGTACCAACTGCAGCTAATATTCCTGCGATAGCTGCCAAATCAATATTATATTTCCATAATGCAGCTATTCCTAAAATAATTAAAACTTCAGAACCTGAAATAAGTATAATTGGCAAAGCAACTTTTAAATCACGATACCTAATAAAAATAACAATCGCAACTGCTAAAATTGCAAATAATATAATTGAAATTGCATTTTTAGTAAATTGTTCTCCTAACACAGGACTTACTGTATCAAGTTTTACAATGTTTAATTTTGTTGGTAAACTTCCTGTAATTAAAACAGTCTGCAATTTATTCATATTTTTTGTTGCATCTTTAATTGCATCGTTTTTTGTAACACCAGCACCAGGTCCAGAAATTGAAATGTCAGTTGCTGCTTGACCCTTTAGACTTTCACTTATCTGTAAACTATCAACTAATTTTCCATCTAAATATAAATCTAAAGGTTTACTTAAATAATTACCTTTAGAACTTAAATTAGCATCTAATTTTGAAGTTACATCAGCATGTTTTTTAGCTGCTTCTGGACTTAATTTTATCTGAAAATCAAATACACATTGAAATCCTGAATTAGCTTGATCGCATTGCCTTATTCCCGCACATTTTCCATCTCCTCTACAAACATATGTTATATCTTTTTTTCCGCCAATAAAAACAGTTTCATTTCCAATTTTTGCTTCGAATTTTCCCTGGCTTGCAATTAATTCTTTTACTTCTTCTTTTGAAGCTCCTGCAATTTCAACAATAATAAAACTATTTCCACTAAAATCATTACTTTGTTTAATTTTTAAATCACTTAAACCATAAACATTTAGCCTATTTCCCATTACGCTAATAACATCCTGCATTTCCTTGTCAGTTAATTTTTCTTCTGGTTGGAGTACAACTCTTGTTCCTCCCTGCAAATCTAAACCTCTTCTAATATTACTATCTGAGACTTTTTCAACTGTTAATCCTAAATCACCTTTCTTTATCATTACATATTCTTGTTTACTTGTCTGTATCCTTACGATGTTACTTTCATTTATTGACTTTAATATATTTGAGTAATCATCTAAGCTCTTAACATCTCTTCCGTTTATAGATTTAATAATTTCACGGGAAGTTAAAGTTATGCTAGAATCAAAGGAAATTCCTGCATCGCTTGCGCTTGAATTTTTTTCAACGGCTTTTATTGCAACACCTTCTATACTAAATTTTGGATTTATTGCGATTATACTAACTATAATAAAAAATAATAAAAATAATACCCTAAATTTTAAATATTTTTTTAAATTCATGTTATATTTTTCTTTTTGCAATAAGATATTAATATTCCAGCATTTCCACCATAAGTTGCTATAATATCAAAAAACAATGCAATTGATATTATCAAGAAAATTTGTTTTAATTCTATTGGAATTGCAACAAAATAACCTGTTAACAAAGCAGCAATTGCAGCAAAAGTCATTGTTAATCCAGTCATCATAGCATGTTTTAATCTCTCATAAAAAGGTCCTTCTTCTCTTCTTTTTAATAACCTGGTTGTAAGCAAAATATCTGTATCAATAGAATAACCAATTACAAGCAAGAAAGCTACAACGCCTGCAGCAGATAATTTTATTCCAAGTAAATCAACAACAACCATTGCAGCTAAAATATCTGTTAATGCTGCTGAAATTACAGCCATACTAGGAATGAATGTTCTAAATGAGATAAAAATGACAATGGACATTAAAATAAATGAGAATAGTAAAGCTAATAATAATCCTTTGTAGAAGTTCTGACCGAATTGAGCACTGGTTATATTAGGATTATACTCCTCTTTATCATCAAAATTAACATTTGTAATCTTCTTTTGAAGTAATTCGCGTAATTTAGGCTCTGTAATATCTGCAACATCAATAATTAATCCTGTTTGCTTTTCTGTATTTGGGTTAGTTAATGCCCTTACACTAAAATCTTTTACATTTTCTTTTAAATAATTTTTAACTTCCTGTAGATTTAGATTTTCATTGTATATTGTAGCCGAGACTCCCCCTTTCAATGTAATATCTCTTTCGATGAAATCACCTGTTGTTGTATATTTATATCCAAGAAATAATATGCTTAATAATAAAATAGCATAAGAGAAATACATTAATTTCTTATAGTTTTTTTCATAAAATGTTTCAAATGACATTAAATCTTTCTTATTCTGCCAATTTAAAAACTTTTTTATATTCAATTTATTCTAAATAATTATGATAATTATAGTAAGATTGAATCATAGGATATTCAGAGATAAAAGATTAACAACACATGTAGCTTTGACAGCAAGGGCATTTTTAGCTGATAAATTATATTATTCTGGTGACAAGGATTTAAATTTTGAACAAAGCATTCATAAAATAAATGAAAAATTTGGTTCTAATTTTAGTGTAGAATATTGTGGTAATCCTTTGAAATTTATTAATGAGAATAAAGATAAATTTACAATAGTTCATTTAACAGCTTATGGGGTTAATGTTAAAAATGCTGTGAAGAAATTAAAAAATAAGGATGTTATAGTAATTGTTGGGGGAGAGAAAGTTGAACTAGAGTATTATCAACTAGCTGACATGAATATTGCTGTAACAAAACAACCAATATCAGAAGTCTCGGCGTTGGCCATATTTTTGGATTTGTTAAACGACGGAAAAGAGTTAGATTATGAATTTAAAGATGCTAAAGTTAAGATATTAGAAAGTGAAAAAGGAAAAAATGTTGTTAAAAGTTAGTTTTATATAATTTTCGTTACTTTTTATCTTATTAATCAAACGGGGTTAAGAAATGAACACTGAATTAGAAAATATTTTAGTACCAGTTAAAGAAGTTTTACTTGATGGATTAAACTTTCCAAAGGGTAGAATATATGACCATGAAAATAGAATAAAAAAACTTCAAATTGCAACCCCCCTTATAACCTTAGCTTATAATGTTGTTTTTAGGAAATCTCAAGATGAGGGGTTTATTATATTTTATTTAGCAAGAAGTGTTGATAAAGAAGTGGAACGTGAACCTCGTGTTAAGGAGTTAATGAGCGATTCAGTTATGAATGATTTACGGGCAATAGCTAAAGAAGGGAGAGCGTTATCTTTAATGGTTCCAGAGACCGATGAGGAAAGAATAAACTCTGCAATGCTATATAGAAATAAAAATAATGAAATTTTTGCTACGCAGTTAAGAGACCCTAAAAGAGGTTGCTCAGCATCTGTTTGTAGTAATTGTTATGAACCAAATGCTTTTGCTGATTATAAATGTGATGTGTGTAATTATGAATTAATCCAAGCACACGAGATGCCAACAATAGAAGAATGGTTAAATTCGAATTTAGGAACTAAATTTAGAATGTTACAAGATGGTTATATGAGAATGACAAAAAATATTATAGAAAGCGACTATGGAGATTGGAGAAATATAAATAGCCCATTAAATAGATTTAAGAAACGTTATTCAGATGCTATGGCTTAATCCCTTTTGTTGTATCTATAATTTTAACTTTATGTTTATTTTTCAAAGCTTCCATTAAACAAACATCTAAGATTTCAGCATCTAAATTTTCTCTTATTTTTTCTTTACTATATTTTCTTTTCTCTAATCTTTTCTTTAAAACTTTGAGATCACATTTTGTAACATAACACAAATCAACATATTTTGAAGGAAGATAATGACTTAGGTGAGAATCAAGAACTAAATTGTTTCTAGAATTCTTAATTAAACTTATCAAGAATTTATTTAATTTTTTATTATTAACATTATAAGCTTTTAATTTTTTATTATAACTATAATATAATTTATGTTCTTTAATTAAATCGTTTACATTAATATGAATCGCATGATATTTTTTAGCAATTAATCTAGCTAAAGTTGTTTTTCCTGTACAAACTGAACCTGTAACAATAAAAACTTTCATAATAATGTATTTGAAGTTAGTTTTATATATCTTTTTAATTATATAGAATGGGGTTAAGATGAATTTAATTTACGATCGTTTTTATGATAAAAGGACAAATACTGAAAACCTTCTAGAGTTAGGAATAAAAATAAGAGATAAAAGTAAAAGACATAACATTATTGGCTTAAATCTAATCCTTAATTCACTAGACATAAAAAACTCATCTTTTGTTTATGATGGGAGAAGGGATACTATAATAAGAATTGGAAATTCTATAAATGTTTCAAATGGGTTAATAACAATTTTATCTTCTTTGGATGCGAATGAAACTGGAATTGATGAACTTATTATTTCATTGGAACAGAAGATAGATGAATTAGCTAATAATATCAAAATGAACCATTCAATTAATTTGGATTCTTTGATTAATGAACCATTGTATGAAGCAGGGACATACTTTTATTTTAGAGAGAAATCTTATTTAGAATTAGGGAATGCAATCGAAACAAATGTAATTAAGGAAAATATTTTGAAAGAAGATTTAATAAGGATGAATAAACTTGATCGAATATTAAAAAAACACTATAAAGAAGAACAATTAGCATATAAACAAATGACTTCTGAAATAGATAGATTAAAAGCGAAAATGTTTTCAAAAGAAGAATCTATTATGAGGAGGCAAATTGTAAAAATGCTTGGTTATGAAGTAGATTAATCTTCTACTGTAAATAACCTAGAATCTTTAACTAAAAATACACCAATACGAGCACCTGCATCTAACCAGCCATGAGCATAATTTAATGCAGCAAATGCATTTACTATATTTCCTTTACTTTCAAAATATTTAGCATCTTTAAAATAACTTTCAATCATATTTAAGAAATCATTTCTAATATCATCGTTGAATTTAGATTTAGATAATTTAGCCTTTTCAATAGCTTCTTTTGTAATCTTATAGTACTTTTCTAATTTATCTTTTGTAATTTTATCCATTTTATTGTAATCTTTAACTTACAAGAACGTTTATATATTTTTTTAATATTGATGTTTTGATTGAAATGAGAGAATATCAAAAATTAGTAAAAAATATATTAGTACATGGTGGATATAAACCAAATCGTACTGGTATTGATACAATTTCTTCTTTTGCAGAATATTATAAAGTAAGTTTACTCTCTAGTTTTCCATTATTAACAACCAAAAAAATGGATGGTTATAGATGGGATTCGATGATTCATGAATTTTTATGGTATATCTCTGGCCAGGAACATATAAGGGATTTAAGAACAAAAACAAAGATTTGGAATTCTTGGGCAGACGAAGAAGGAAGATTACAAACAGCATATGGGAGATTTTGGAGAAGATTTCCTAATCCTGAAAAAGGTTTAGATGGAGAAGTTTGGGCTGATGAAAATTGTCCTTGGATAAATATTGAAGAAGATGGACAAAAAACATTCGATCAGGTTAAGTATGTTTTAGATACTCTGAAAGAGATTAAAAATAATCCAGAACACCTTAGACTCAGAAGATTAGTTATAAATGCATGGCATCCTGGAAATGCAACGTTAAGCAAACTTCCACCGTGTCATTATACTCTTAATTTTTATGTTCGAGATGATAGGCTTAGTTGTCATGTGACACAACGTTCTGGTGATGTTGCTCTAGGAATTCCTTTTAATTTAGCTGCTTATTCTTTGGTTACAAAAACATTTGCACAATTAACAGGTTTTAAACCAGGATATTTTGCTCATACAATTATAGATGCACACGCTTACTGTGGCAAAGGCGATAGAGGCAAGTTTTATAAGGAAAATTATAAGGAATTAAAACGTAAATTAATGTATGCAATTCACCCAGAAAAATTCTTAGAAGCCAAAGAATGGATTGAAAGAAATGCTCCAAAAGAAAATCCAAAAGAGAATTATGATCATATTCCAGGATTATTATTACAAGCATCTCTTTCTCCAAAAAAATTACCAAAAATCGAAATCGCTAATAAGCCTTTAGAAGAGTTAGTATTTGAAGATTTTAAATTAATTAATTATGAATCACACGACCCATTAAAATTTGCAGTAGCGGTTTAACAAGATTTTTATACTAATTTTATTTATTATTTTTATGATTATTACTATTACTGGCTTGCCTGGTTCTGGTAAAACTACCGTTGCTAAAGAACTCGCGAGACATTTACATATAAAATGTTATGCTCTCGGCAATTTATTTAGGAAAATTGCAAAACAAAAAAGAACTTCTGTATTAGACTTAACTAAGCGAGGAGAACTAATGCAATATATGGATAATCTAACAATAAATATTGCTAAGAATCATAAAAATGCGATTATCGATTCTAGAATGGGTGCTTATCTAATTAAAAATGCTGATGCAAGAATTTATTTACACGCCTCATTAAAAAAAAGGATCTCGAGGATGGCAAAAAGAGACAAGAAGAGCTATCAAACTACATTAAAAGAAACCTTGTCAAGAGAGAGACAAGAATTAAGACATTATAAAGAACGTTACGGAACGACTTACCAAAATAAGAGATTATATAATATCATATTAAATACAGAAAATTTAATAATTGAAGAAACAACAAAAAAGCTTATAAACAAGATAAATAAATTAAAGTAAATGAGATTTTTTATAATATTTTTATTAATATTGATGCCATTAGCGAATGCTAGCGTTAAAGATAATTTAGAACCAAAATTAACTAATCTTGGAGAAAATTTTAACTTAGCTAAATACAAAATAGTTCTGCCATTAAATGTTAAAGTAATTAGTTTAGATACAAATGAAGAATTTCTTGTAAGTTTAACAAAAGAAGGTAAAATAGAATTTACTGATAAAACTAAAGTTGATATAACAATTCAAGGTAATGAAAAAGATTTAATTAAATTAATTGACCCAAAAAATTTTAAGGAATCTATTAACAATGTAAATATTTATGGAAGTTCTTTTAAAGGTAAGATGGCTGTGTTAATTGCAGAAAAGATAAGCAAATCTAAATTTAATAAAACCAAATCACTTTCTGATAAAATATTGGGCTATGTTGTTTATCCTATAACATTGCTTGTTAAGAATTAATACTAATTTTCTTTATATCTGAGAGTTTCTTAATTCTGTTAATTATTTTACTGACTTCCTCAATATTATTAAATCTAAATCTTATGTTACACTCTGATACATCTTTTCCGATTAGATGAGCTTCTGTTCTTTCTATATTTATTCCGAATGTTGATATTGAATTTAGAATCTCAGCGATTAACCCAACCCTGTCATTAGCTAACACACTTAAATTAACTAATAATTCTGGGTCATCATTCCAGGAAACATAAACCTTATTCGAATCTTTTGGAATCTTATCACAATCAGATTTATGCACATTTAATTTAACACCTTTACTGTTTATTCCAATAATATCATC
>JBBSZT010000045.1:0-22336 GCA_038044585.1 Nanobdellota archaeon | reverse complement strand
TTCGATAATAACCTTGAGCTCCTGTAGTCTAGTGGCAAGGACCTCGGCTTCTCGAACGAAAGTGGGAAGAGCCGATAACCTGGGTTCAAATCCCAGCAGGAGCACTATTTTCTTCTTTCTTTTAATTCTTTAACAGAAGCTAAATCATGTGCTTTAGAATAATTAATTCCATGTCTCATTAAATTCAATTCTATAAACTCATGTAGAATAATATAATTTATTTCTTTACTATTTTTATAAGCATCATCAATCCAAATTTCATTTACTGGAATGTATAAATATCTAAATCCATTTCCACCCATTACAAAATCTATATCTAATTTGTTTCTTATCAATTCACCATCAACAAGAAATATATTATAATGATGGTGGGTTTTTAACTTTTTTAATCTTGGATTAAATTTTAATTTAAACTTTGATTTCTTTTTTAAATAATTTTTTAAGTTATTTATTACATATTCTCTTATTCTTGGTTCGATATTAAAAATCTCTTTTTTGAAGATATCCTTATTTTTCATTAAAATTATAAACACTTGTCTATTTAAATAAATTATGAAATATGACCAGCACTTCATGATTGATTTAGAAACAGCTAAAAAGATAGTTTCTTTTCTTGAAATGAAGAAAGATGAAAAAATTCTTGAAATTGGTCCTGGAAAAGGAATATTAACTCAGTTTTTAAAGGGAGATATAACTTTAATTGAGATTGATAAAAATTTATGCAATGAATTAAAAGAAAGGTTTCCAGATATTAAAATAATTAATAGAAATGTTTTACATTACAACGGAAATTTTGACAAGATAATCTCTAATGTTCCTTACTCTATTTGTGAACCATTAATGAATAAATTAATGAAGATGAGTTTTAAAAAAGCAATCCTAACTGTTCCAAGTAAATTTCTAGAAAAGGGTTTATTAAATTTGATTATGCATCATTTTTTTAAGATAAAAAAATTAATTGATATTAATAAACACGCTTTTTATCCTGTTCCTAAAGTAGATTCAAAAGTTATCCAAGTTGAGCATAAAAAATTGAATGATAAAGAGAAATTATTAAGAAATATTTATATTCAAAGTGATAAAAAATTAAAAAATGTTCTTAAGCAAAAATTAGATTTGGAATTTTTAGATAAAAAAATTTACCAGATGAATTTTAATGAATGGGAAAAATTAGTCAATGTTCTGGGCTTATAATCTAATGGTAGAATGCGACTTTCACGTAGTCGATACCTCGGTTCGATTCCGAGTAAGCCCATAAACTTTAAATACTAAAATTAAATTCTAAAGCAACATGGCATTAATAGAACCAAAATCAATGGAGGAATGTGTTTATTTTACTAATCGAGTTTTAGATAAAGGAAAAATTAGATGCTGGGTTTTTAGAGAAAAATGTCCAAAATGCGGAAAAGGTTTAATGAGTAAGCCAAGAGATCCTAAAACAGGCAGAATACAAATAAGAGCAAAAGAATTTAAATGTCCTGAATGTAATTATACCTTGCCAGAACAGGAATACGAAGATACATTAACAGCGAATGTACAATATACCTGTCAATATTGCAGTTATAATGGAGAAATTCAAGTTCCATTCAAACGTAAAAAAATTCAAATATTAAATGAAGAGACTGGAACAAAAAAGGCAGCTGAAAGCTTAAGATTTCAATGCCAAAAATGCAATAAAAATTTAGATATAACAAAAAAGATGAAATAAAATGGGTATAGGGAAATCAATTGGGAGATCAATTTGGAGAAGTTTACCTTCTGATCGAGATATAGATAAGGGGTTTAATGATTTAGTAAAATGGTGGAAAGAAAGAAAAATTAAAAAAGAAATGGAGGAACATGGCGGGAAAAAATGTATTAAATGCAAACAATATAAGGTAACAAACCCAAAATATCTCTATTGCTATAATTGTTGGAGGGAATTGAGAAAATAAAATGGGTAGCAATGTAGATTTAAGAGATCAAATTAATAATCCTCAAGTAAAAGGAACAATAGGAGAATTATTTTCTGGAAAAAAGGGTTATAAAGTTAAAGATGATATTATAATTAAACCTTGCAAGAATTGCAGAAAACCTGTAAAAAGTACCGAGAAATTTTGTCCTGAATGCGGTGCTAATACACAAGAAGAAGTTAAGAAAAATTGTCCTAATTGTAAAAAATCATTAAAGGGTTTAGAGAAATTTTGTACGGATTGTGGGGCGAAGATTTAAGACTATTTAAAAAAAGTTGACTTTAATCCAATTATTATTAAATAAACCGTTAATATTATTGATATAATTTTTAAAGTTAAGTTGTCTGAGAAAATTAATAAAAGAATAAAGATTAATATTCCAAGACCATGTTTTTCTTGAAATAAATTCCAATTAATTTTAAATAATTGCCATTTCTTATTATGTTTTTTAAGTACCTCTTTTAACCTTCTTTTGAAAATAAAATTTAATATTCCAAGACTATCCGGATAAAGATAAAAGCAAGGAACGTTATTTTTCTCGTAAACATTCTTTTTCTCTCTATATTTATTTTTAGCATCCTCAGAAACATTCCATCTTCCGAAAAACTCAACATATACTTTATACTGTGGCAGATAAAAATCAGCTTTTCTATAAGGGAAAGAATCTCCTTTTAAGTTTTCAATCTTAATTTCTGATTTAAAATTGATTCCTTCTTCATTAAGATATTCTTCTATTAATTCCTCTCCTTCAGAACGAGTAAATTTTTTATTCATTTTACCTAACAGCTAATTTAATATCTTCTGATTTAATTGTTTTTCTTTTAGAATGTCTTGCAAATCTAACGGCCTTTTCACCAATCTGCTCTGCAAATTTTTCTAATTCTTCTCTTAAAGCAATTTTAGCATTATCAGCAACACGCTCAGAACCAGATTTTTTCAATAGTTTCTCCATTGCAGCTAAAGGTAATATCGCACGAGGCATAAAAATACAATAATCTTAGTATATAAAAACCTTACCAAAATCTTTATAAACCCTCTAGAAAATAAAAAGATTACCCTACTGATAATAAGATAGATAATATCTATTTTAAATAAGCCGCTGATTCTAAAGGCGAAATGGTCAGATGCCTATAGACCAAAGATTTAGAATAAAGAATAATGGGAAGAGCACATAAACCTAAAGCAGGAAGTATGCAATATTGGCCTAGAAAGAGGGCTAGAAGAATTTATCCAAGAGTAAGAGCCTGGGCTGATTTAGAAACGACTAATTTATTAGGATTTTTAGGGTATAAGGCAGGAATGACTCACGTCCAAATACAGGAAAACAATCCATTTACAAAACAATCAAGGCTTAAAGCACATGCTGTTACAATAATAGAATGTCCACCATTAAAGGTTTTAGGGATTAAATTTTACAAAAATACATTATATGGTTTAAAGAATGTCGGTCAAATTACTTCTGAAAACTTAAACAAAGAACTCGGCAGAAAAATAAATTTACCAAAAAAAATTAACAACAAAGAAATTAATGATTTTGATGATTTAAAATTAATAATTTATACACAACCAAAACTTGCTGATTTGAAGAAAACACCAGAAGTTGTTGAAATGGGAATTTCAGGAAGCAAAGATGAAAAATTAAATTATGCTAAAGATGTATTAGGAAAAGAAATTAAGATCAGCGAGATATTTAAAACAAATCAAAATGTTGATATTCATTCTGTTACAAAAGGAAAGGGTTTTCAAGGACCTGTAAAAAGATTTGGTGTTAATCTTAAAAGCCATAAATCTGAAAAAAAGAGAAGAGCACCAGGTAACTTAGGAGCATGGACACCAAAGAAAATTTTATTCACTGTGCCACAAGCAGGTCAACTTGGCTTTCAAACAAGAACAGAACATAACAAAACAATCTTAAAAATTTCTAGTAATGTTGATGAAATAAATCCAAAATCAGGATTAGAACATTATGGTTTCGTAAAAAGTGAATATATCTTAGTTAAAGGTTCAATTTCAGGTTCAAGAAGACGTCCAATTATATTAACACAACCAATCAGAACAAACAGATCATTACAAGGAGAATTAAAGTTTATTAAAAAATGAATCTAGTTAATTTAGAAGGAAAAAAGTTGAAAGAAATTAATCTTCCTATTCAGTTTAGTGAAAGTTATCATCCTAATCTAATTTCAAGAGCATTTGTTACAATAATGTCTAATAAAAGACAACCCTATGGAACAAAAATACATGCAGGAATGAGAGCTTCTGCAAAAATTTCAAGAAGAAGACGTGATTACAAAGGGGCTTATGGTCATGGTATCTCAAGAGTTCCAAGAAAAATTTTATGGCATCGCGGTACTCAATTTGGATGGGTTGGTGCAGAAGCCCCAGGAACAGTCGGAGGAAGAAGAGCGCATCCGCCAAAAGCATCAAAAATTTGGGATAAAAAAATTAATATAAAAGAAAGAAGAAAAGCAATAAGATCTGCATTATCTGCAACATTGAATAAAGATTTAGTTATATTAAGAAATCATCAATTACCAAATTTATATCCTTTAATAATTGAAAATAAATTTGAAGATTTATCAAAAACAAAAGATGTTATAAAAGTTTTAGAAAATTTGGGATTACAAAAAGAATTAGAAAGATTAGAAATTAGAAAAGTAAGAGCAGGAAAAGGAAAAAATCGTGGTAGAAAACACAGGAATAAAACAGGTCCATTATTAGTTGTTTCAAAAGAATGTAAATTAATTGATGCTGCTAAAAATATTCATGGTATTAATGTAGTTTTAATAAATAATATTAATGTTGAATTACTTGCTCCTGGTTCAAAAGCAGGAAGATTAACAGTTTACACACAAGGGGCAATAGAAAGATTAGAGAAAGAAAATATATTCATGTAAAATGGAAGTAATAAAATATCCAATATCAACTGAAAAAGCAGTACGCTTAATGGAGTTAGATAATAAACTAACATTTATGGTAGAAATAAAAGCAACAAAGTTAGATATAAAAAAAGCAATTGAAAAAATGTTTAATGTAAAAGTCATAAAAGTTAACACATTAATTACACCATTAGGAACAAAAAAAGCTTATGTTAAATTATCAAAAGAAACTCCTGCAATTGATGTTGCAACAAAATTAGGATTGATGTAAAATGGAAACTCAACAAGTAGAAACTAAAAAATTGAATTCATTAGACGATTTATACTCAATTAGACCCGGAGAAGTGATCACTTTAAAGACTACTTTTCAAAAAGAAGGAAAAGAAACTACGATAACAAAAAATGTTGTTTATGGTCGTTCTTTCGAGGATGTTAGAATTTTTGTAAACTTAGATGAAAAACCTCCTTTACATGAACAAATTATAAATAGATTTAGAGGTAAAATAGATGATTCTGGATCTTGGGTCTTAGATAATGAAACATATGGCATTGGTTATATGGTTAATCCAGGCAATTTTCACTTTGATTATTATGATTCATTAGTAAAAAAAGTTTTAGGAATGTAAAATGGGTAAGAGAATTGTAACACAAAGACGTGGAAAGGGAAGTCCAAGATATAGGGCACCTAGTCATAATTTCCATTATAATATTGATTATCCAAAAACAAATGAAAGATTAAATGGAGAGGTCATAGAAATAGTAAAAGATCCTGCAAGAACTGCACCTACAGCTGTAATTCAGTTTAATGATAAAACAAAGATCGCATTACCTGCTCCATTAGGCATTCGTGAAGGCGATAAAGTTAATTATAATTCAAATGAAGCATTAGGACCATTAACAATTTTACCTCTATCACAAATACCAGAGGGAACTCAAATTTATAATATTGAAAGCAATCCAGGAGATGGTGGAAAATTCTGCAGAAGTTCAGGCACGTCTGCAAAAATTGTTTCAAAAATCGGAGATTATATTTTAGTTAGATTACCTTCAAAAAAAGAAAAAAAATTTAATCCTGCATGCAGAGCAACAATTGGAGTAATATCTGGAACAGGAAGACTAGAAAAACCAATGTTGAAAGCAGGAAAACATCATCATGCAATGAAGGCTCGCAATAAGTTATATCCAAAGACTTCAGGAGTAGCAATGAATGCAGTAGACCATCCATTTGGTTCAGGACGTGGAAGACATGTTGGTAAACCAAAGACTGCACCTAAGAACGCTCCTCCAGGAAGAAATGTCGGATTAATAAGAGCTAGAAGAACAGGAAGGAAGAGATAAAATGGCAAAGATATTTATGTATCATGGAAAAACATTAGAAGAATTACAAAAACTTGATTTAAATGAATTCATTAGATTAGTTCCATCAAGACAAAGGAGATCATTAAAACATGGATTTAATGAACAGCAAAAAAAATTATTATTAAAAATTGACAAACAAATTAAAGGCGAATTTAAAAAACCAATCAGAACTCATTGTCGTAATATTGTAGTCTTGCCAAAAATGATTAATTTAACAATTCATATTCATAATGGAAATAAATTTGTTCCAGTTGTAATACCTCCAGAAGCAGTAGGAATGTTTTTAGGAGAATTTGCAATGACACGTAAAAAAGTAGAACACTCAGCACCAGGTATTGGAGCTACAAGATCAAGTGCTGCTGTTTCAGTTAAATAAAAATGGAAGCAATAGTTGATGTAAAAAATTTAGGAATCTCAACAAAAAAATCAATTGAGATCGCAAACTTCATTAGACACAAGAATCTTGAAAATGCAAAAAAAATGTTGAAAAGTGTTATTGAAATGAAACAAGCTGTTCCATACAAGCGTCATAATAAAGATATTCCTCATAGACCTGGAATGATGGCAGGAAGATATCCCATAAAGACTTGCGAGGTAATATTAAAATTATTAGATAGTGTAAAAGCAAATGCACAAAATAAAGGTTTATCCTCAAATTTAGTAATCTCAGAAATAGTTGCGAATCAAGGCAACAAGCAAATGCATTCTACTATGAAAGGTAGAATGAAAATGAAAAGAACTCATTTAAGAATAGTTGTAAAAGAAATTGAGAAGAAGGAAACTAAAAAATGATTGAAAAGCAGATTGTTGGAAAAAATCTACGTGAATATTTGATTCAAGATTATGTAAAGAATTATTTTCCTAAAGGTAGTTATAGTAAAATTGATTTGAAGAAAACACCGTTAGGAGAAAAAATAATTGTGCATACTGCAATGCCTGGTTTAGTTGTAGGAAGAAAAGGAGAAAACATTTCAGAATTGACAAAGGGATTAAAATTAAAATTTAATATGGAAAATCCACAAATAGAAATTGCAGAAATAAATGAAGTTAATCTTGATCCAATGGCTGTTTCACAAAGAATTGCAACATCGTTTGAAAGATTTGGTCCTAAAAGATTTAAATTTATTGGTTATAAAGAATTGCAAAACATTTTAGATGCAGGAGCCATTGGTGCAGAAATTGTAATTTCAGGAAGAGGTGTTCCTGGTGCAAGAGCAAAGAGTTGGCGTTTCCAAGCAGGTCACTTAAAGAAATCAGGAGATATTTCAGAAAATTATGTTAAAAGAGCCATTGCCGTAGCTAACCTAAAATCTGGAACAATCGGGATAAAAGTTAACATATTAACTTCAGACATTGTGATGCCTGATGAAATCAAAATCAAACCTCGTGTTACTATAAATATGGAACAAGTACAACCAGAAATAAAAGAAGAGAAAAAAAAAATCAAAGAAAAGAAACCAAGAAAGAAAAAGGAAAAAGCAAAAATAAAAGAAAATGAAGAAAATAGAACTGAAACAACTGAGTAAAGATCAACTGAAAGAAAAATTAGTTGAGCTTAGAAGAGATTTAATGAGATTGAATACACAAAGATCAACAAAAACAATTCCTGAAAATCCTAGTCAAATAAAAAATCTAAGAAAAAATATTGCAAGAATATTGACATTTATGAAACAGAAAACTACAATGGAGGTAAAATCAAATAAGAAATGAGCCAGATATGTCCAAAATGCGGACTTACAAAGGATATTTGTGTCTGTGAAACAATAGCCCTTGAAACGCAGATTGTCAATGTTAAGACTGTAAAAAGAAGATTCGGAAAATTGACAACCTTGGTTGAAGGCATAGACTCTAAATCCGTTAACTTAAAAGACATCGCAAAAAAACTAAAAGAAAAGTTTGCATGCGGTGGAACTGTAAAGGATGGAGTAATAGAGTTGCAAGGAAATCACGTTACACAAGTAAAACAAGAACTAATAAAACTTGGCTTTGATAAAGACAGCATCAAGGTAATGTAAGTTGAAACAAAAACAATTCATAGGAAAACTAATAGGAAGATTTATCAAAATTACAAATGCAAAAAATAAAACTTTGGTAAATATCCAAGGAATTGTGACAGATGAAACAAAAAACACAATCAAAGTTAAAACAGACAAAAAACAAATTACATTAATAAAATCACACATAAAAATAGAAAATGGAAACAAAAACTAAACAAATCGGAATACCTGTAAATTTACCTAGTCAGAAATGTGAGGATAGACATTGTCCTTTTCATGGTAGTTTGAAAGTTCGAGGTAGAGTTTTTACCGGAGATATAACTAAAACAGGTTTAAATAAATCAGCTACTGTAGAATTTTTGAATTTTTATTACTTACCAAAATATGAACGTTATGAAAAAAGAACAACCAGATTACAAGTTCATAATCCTCCTTGCATAAATGCCAAGATTGGAGATTATGTAAAAATAATTGAGTCAAGACCAATATCAAAAACAAAAAGTTTTGTTATAGTCGAGGTTATTAAAAAATGAAATCGTTAGGATCTAGAATTACAAGGGGATTGCCCTTTGGTTCAAGGGTTGAAGTTTGTGATAATTCAGGAGCTAAAAGGATAAGAATATTTGGAGTTAAAGGTCATAAGACAACGAAAGGAAGATATCCTGCAGCTGGAATTGGCGATTTAGTTTATGCTTCAGTAGTTAAAGGACGTGCTGGAATGAAACACGAAACTGTTATTGCAATTATAGTGAGACAAAAAAAAGAATACAGGCGTGAATCTGGCGAAAGAATAAAATTCGAAGATAATGCTGCTGTTATATTAAAAGATGATAAAGGAAATCCTAAAGGAACAATATTCAAAGGTCCAATAGCAAAAGAAGCTGCTTCAAGATGGCCAGGAATAGCAAAAGTAGCTTCAATCGTGGTATAAAAATGGAAAAATTATTTTCAAAATCATGGAGAGCAAGTAAACAACCTAGAAAGCAGAGGAAATATTTGTATAATGCTCCTTTGAGTTTAAGAAGGAAATTTTTATCTGCTTTACTTTCAAAAGAATTGAGAAAAAAAGTCGGAAAAAGAAGTTTACCAGTTGTTAAGGATGATGAAGTAAAAATAATGAGAGGCCAATATAAAGGAAAAATTGGAAAAATTACAGCAGTAAATACAAAAAAAATCCGTGTTTATGTTGATCAAGCTTACAGATTAAAATTAGATGGAAGTAAAAGTTACTATCCAATACATCCATCAAATCTAATGATTATTAATCCAAACTTAAAAGACAAAAAAAGAAAAGCAAAATTAGAGAAGGTAAAAAAATAAAATGGCAAAAAGACATTTATTTGCATTAAACGCACCAATTAATTGGCCTATAAAAAGAAAAGAAAAGAAATGGGTAATAAGACCAAATCTTGGCCCACACCCATTAAATAAATGCTTACCATTAAGCTTGTTAATTAAAGGAATATTAAATTATGCAACAACTGCTAGGGAAGTTAGAAAGATATTACAAAATCAAGAGATTATAATTAATAAAAGAGTAATAAAAGATCCAAAATTTCCAATAGGGATATTCGATAATATAGAAATAAAGAGTAAAAAAGAACATTTTAGATTGTTTATTAACTCAGAAAATAAATATAAATTAATAAAAATAAATGAAAACGAATCAAAATTAAAATTATGCAAAATAATTAACAAAAGAATATTGAAGAAAGGATTAATTCAATTGAATCTGTATGATGGTAGAAATATTTTAGTTGACAAAGATTCTTATAAAACAGGAGACACAATTGTTTTAGATTTAGAAAATAATAAAATTGTTTCACATTTAAAGCTAGAAAAAAATTCTTTGGTTTATTTAATGGGCGGAAAATATATGGGTAGCACTGGAAAAGTTGAATTAATAACAGAGAAAAATGGATTACAACCTACAAGAATATTGCTTAAATCAAAAGACAAAGATATTGAAACATTAAAGGAGTTTGCATTTGTTATAGACCAGGATACGTTGAAGGATTAAAATGGAACAAAATATAATGAAACAAATTAAACTTGAAAAAATAACCATTAATATGGGTATTGGAGATTCTAGAGATAAGTTAACCAAAGCTCAAAAAATATTAGAAAAAATAGCTAATGCAAAATCAGTTCAAACAATAACTATGAAAAGAATACCAGCATGGGGTGTAAGACCAAAATTACCAATAGGTTGTAAAGTAACATTACGTGGCAAAAAAGCAGAAGAAGTTTTATCAAGATTATTCAAGGCAATTGATAACAAAATAAGTGAAAAGAAATTTGATAATAATGGAAATTTATCCTTTGGAATACATGAATATATTGATATCCCTGGTGTAGAATATGATCCAACAATAGGAATAATTGGTTTAGAAACTGCAGTTACTTTGGAAAGACCAGGTTATAGAATAAAAAGACGTAGACTAAGAAATAAAAAAATTTCTTTTAGTCATTCAATAAAGAAAGAAGAAGCAAAAGAATTCATAAAAAATAAATTTAATGTTCAGATTATAACAGGAGAAGAAGAATGACCTACAGTAGTTATGATAAAGCATTCAAGCAATTAAAGGTAAAACCTGTAAAATTAAAGAAATTTATTAAGCACAACTCTCCCAAAAAAAGAGAAATTGGAATCGCTGCAAGAAAATGTTTGTTATGCGGCAGAACAGGAGGACACATAAGCTCATATGGATTGAATCTATGCAGACATTGTTTTAGATTGAATGCTAAGAAAATGGGCTTTAAAAAATACTCATAAAATGTCAATGAACGATCCATTATCAAATGTACTTTCACATTTATTTAATTGTGAAAAAATAAGTAGAACAGAATGTATAGTTAGACCGGTATCAAAAATAATAACTGATGTTCTCGGTATAATGAAAGAACAGGGTTATATTGGCGATTTTAATGTAATAATTAATGGTAGGGGCAATGTAATAAAAATAAATTTACTTGGGAATATAAATAAATGTGGTGTAATAAAACCCAGATTTTCATTTACATTAAATGAACTAGAAAAATTTGAGAAAAGGTTTTTACCAAGTAAGGATTTTGGTTTTTTAATTGTATCAACATCCAAAGGTTTGATGACTCATTTGAAAGCAAGGGAGAAAGGACTTGGTGGAAGGTTAATAGCATATGTCTACTGAACAAAAAATAAAGAAAACAGTATATGAAGAAGAAATAATTATTCCGGAAAGTGTTCAATTAGATATAATTGGGTCATTGATTAAAGTAAAAGGTTCTGATTCACAAAATGAAAGAAGATTAATTGATCCGAAAATATCAATAAAAAAAGAAAATAATAAAGTTTTGTTAACTTCAACAAATTATACCAGAAAACAAAAAAGAATATTAAAAACTTTTAAGGCACACATTAAAAATTTAATTGATGGCGCTGTTAATCCATATACCTATTCTTTAAAAATTTGTTCTGGTCACTTTCCAATGAGTGTTTCCATTTCTAACAATAAAATTATTATAAAAAACTTTTATGCTGAAAAAGTTCCTAGGGAAGCAAAGATTTTACCAAAAGTCGATGTTAAAATTAATGGGGATATGGTTACAGTTAAAAGTTTTGATAAAGAAGCAGCGGGTCAGACTGCATCAAACATAGAGCAAGCATGCAGAGTTACAGGAAAGGACAGAAGAGTTTTTATGGATGGGATATATATAACTTCAAAACCTGAATAAAATGGAAAATAAAAATATTACAAGAAAGAAAAGAAGATTTGTTAGATATAAGTCTGTAAATCAGGTAAAATTACACGGAGGTTGGCGTAGACCTCGTGGAATGCATAATAAGGTTAGATTAAAGAAGAAAGGTCACATTCATAGAGTTTCAATAGGTTATGGTACTAAGAAAGGAACAAGAAATTTCTATAACTCAGTTTTTGAATATAAAATGGTTAATAATTTGAGAGATCTTGATAATATAAACAAAAAATATATTTTAATCTCAAGAAAACTCGGATTAAGAAAGAAAATTGAAATATTAAAAAAAGCAAAGGAACTAAAATTAAATGTTATTAAAATAAAAGATATCGATCTTTTTTTAAAAAATGTTCAAGATAGATTAAATCAATCTAAAGAAATCAAAAAGAAAAAAGAAGAGAAAAGAGAAGTTTATAAAAAGAAAGCTGAAGAGAAATCAAAAGAGAAAAAAGATATTAAACAAGAAGAGAAAGTAGAGTCTGAAAAGGAAGAGAAAAAGAAAATTTTAGAAGGAAAATAAGATGAATCTTAGGAACAAGAAAAGAATTGTACAATCTATGTTTGATGTGGGTCGTAAAAGGATTTGGATAGACCCAAATAAATTAAAAGAAGTTAAGGAAGCCATAACAAAAAGTGATATGAATAGCCTAGTAAAAAAAGGCATTATTGTGATAAAACAGATTCATGGTCAATCTCGTGCTAGAATCAGAAAAGCAGATGCCCAATATGTTAAAGGAAGAGGTCATGGAATAGGCTCTAGAAAAGGTGCAAGCAATGCCAGACTTCCAAGAAAATTACAGTGGATGATTAAAATTAGAAATCAAAAAGAATTATTAAAATCGTTACGCGACAAATCTTTAATCTCAAGAAAAAATTATAGAATATTATATAGAAAAGCAAAAGGTGGATTCTTTAGAAGTAGAAGACATATAGAGATTTACTTAAGTGAGCGTAATTTAATGGAGAAAAATGACAATAAATAAAAGATACACTGTAAAATATAAGAGAAAAATGTTAGGGTTAACCGATTACAGGGCTAGACTTAGATTAATTGTATCAAGGAAAACAAGATTAGTTGTTCGTAAATCTTTAAATAAGATAATTGCACAATTAATAAATTATAATACTAAAGGGGATAATATAATAAAAACAATCACATCAAATAATTTAAATGAATATGGTTGGAAATATCATCCTGGAAATTTACCTTCATCATATTTAGTTGGATTAATTATTGGGTTAGAAGCTAAAAAACTTAAAATTAAAGAAGTTGTTCTTGATATAGGATTAAGAGAATCAATAAAAGGTTCTGCAATATACTCATTATTAAAAGGTGCCCTTGATTCTGGTCTGAATATTCCATTTAGCCAAGAAATCCTGCCTAGCGAAGATAGAATAAGCGGAAAACATATAGCTGATTATTATAATTTATTATCACAAGATAAAAAAAATAAACAGTTTTCAAAATATTTAAAAAATAAGATTAATCCTGCAAACATAGCAAAAGATTTTCAGGATATAAAAACAAAAATTTTGAACAAATACAAAAATGCCTGAACAAGAAAAAATAGAACAAATTAAAGTAATTGAGGAAGTTCCTTTAGGTATTAAAAAAGTCCGGGAATTTAATTTAGATAATTGGAATCCTAAGACAGAGATAGGCAAAAAAGTAAAAGCAGGTCAAATAACTGGTTTAGATGAAATTATTAATTCAGGTCAAAAAATATTCGAAACGGAAATTGTTGATTATTTATTGCCTAATTTACAAACTGAATTATTATTAATAGGACAATCAAAAGGTAAATTTGGTGGTGGAAAAAGAAGCATATGGAGACAAACACAGAAAAAGACTAGTGAAGGAAATAAACCAAAATTTACAACTTTAGCTTTAGTAGGAAATAAAGATGGTTATGTTGGAATAGGTTTTGGTAAATCAAAAGAGACAATGCCTGCTAGAGAAAAAGCAATTAGAAACGCAAAACTTAATGTGATAAAAGTTAAGCGTGGTTGTGGTTCATGGGAATGTGGTTGTGCTAAAAATCATTCTATTCCATTTAAAGTAGAAGGCAAATCATCTTCTGTTTCAATAAGATTAATGCCTGCTCCAAAAGGTGCTGGTTTAGTTGTAGAAAAAGAATGCCAAAAAATATTAGATTTTGCAGGTATTAAAGATGTTTTTTCAAAAACTTCAAAATCAAGAAGTAAAATGGGTTTAATTAAAGCATGTTTTAGTGCATTAAAATATTTATCTAATGTTAAAGTCAAGCATGAACATATAGAAAGGCTGGGTATAAAATGAATAAATTAGCTGTTCTAAGAATTAGAGGAGATCTTAATGTCAAGAAAGATATTAAAGATACATTAAAAATGCTTAGATTGTACAACAAGAATTATTGTGTTGTTTTGGATAATAATTCTAATTATATTGGTATGATAAATAAAATAAAAGATTATGTTACATGGGGAGAACTTGATAAAGGAACATTTGAATTATTATTAAAAGAGAGAGGAAGATTAGCAGGCAATAAAAAATTAAGTGAAGATTATTTAACTAAATTAAAAACTTCTTTTGCTGATTTTACAAAAGATTTCTTTGAAAGTAAAAAGTATCTTAGAGATATTCCTGGATTAAAACAATTTTTTAGATTAAGTCCTCCTATAAAAGGTTTCGAACGTGGCGGAATAAAAAAACCATTCAGCCTTGGTGGAGCTTTAGGTTATAGAAAAGATAATATAAATGATTTAGTTAAAAGGATGATTTAAGATGATTAATAAAAGAAAAAAATTTAGCAGGATGAGAGCAAGCCAGACTCATGGCGGAGGAGCTAAGAAAAAAAGACGTGGCTCTGGACACCGCGGTGGATTTGGTATGGCTGGTAGCGGCAAGAGGGCAGATCAAAAAAAACCTACAATACTCAAACTGTATGGTAATAAGTATTTTGGTAAATTCGGATTTATAAGACCAGCAAAGATGTTTGTAAACGTTAAGGCAATAAACATTTCAGATATAGACCAGAAACTAGATTATTATTTAAATAAAAATTTAATAATAAAGGAAAAAGATAGTTATATATTAAATTTAGCAAAATTAGGTTATGATAAATTAATTGGAGCAGGAATTATTAAGAATAAATATAAGGTAATAGGAAAAGTCTCAAAAAAAGCCCGCGATAAAATAGAAAAATTAGGTGGAACAGTTGAGGAAGTTTAAATGTCTTTTATAAATAAGATACTTGAAAATTTACCAGAAGTTAGAGCACCAGAACAAAAATATCTTCCATTTAATCAAAAACTTAAATGGACAGGACTTATTTTGTTTGCTTATCTCATAATGGGTGTTATTCCATTATATGGGTTAGGAAAAAATGAATTAGCTAACTTCGAATTTTTGTCAATTATACTTGGAGCCCAATTTGGTTCTTTAATTTCATTAGGTATTGGTCCAATAGTAACCTCTTCTATTGTATTGCAATTGTTAAATGGTTCTGGAATATTAAAATTAGATACAACAACTCATGAAGGAAGGGTATTCTTTCAAGGTTTGCAAAAATTATTATCTATCTTTTTTATAATTTTTGAATCATTAATTTACATATTTATGGGTGGTCTTAGCCCAGAAGTTGGATTTTCACCGTGGATATTAGTTTCACAATTATTTATAGCAGGGATAATTATTTTATATATGGATGAAGTAATAAACAAATGGGGTTTTGGTTCTGGAATAAGCTTATTTATTGCAGCAGGTGTCGCAAGTCAAATAGTTATAAGTGCATTTTCTCCATTAACAACAACAGGGAGTCTAGCATTTGGTTCAGGACAAGCACCTGTAGGAAGAGTTTGGGTTATGTTTATCTCATTATTTAAGGGATTACCGCAAGAATCTTTATTAGCATTCTTAGCAATATTTGCAACTATTTTGGTGTTCTTAATCTCGGTTTATGTACAAGCAATGAAAGTTGAAATTCCTTTGTCCTTTGGAAAAGTTCGTGGTTATGGAATAAGATGGCCTCTTAAATTTATTTACACAAGTAATATTCCTGTAATTCTTGTTGCAGCCTTATTAGCGAATGTACAGCTATGGGCTACATTATTGGAAAAATGGGGTTATCCTCTATTAGGCAGTTTTGCAAACGGGTCACCTGTATCTGGGTTTGTTTTATGGATATTCCCTCCAAATTTATTCCAGAATTTATTTACAGGTAATTTTGTGGTTTTAGATTTATTAAGATCTTTATCTTATATTTCATTTATGGTTATTGGTTCAGTAATATTCTCAATATTTTGGGTGCAAACATCTGGAATGGATGCAAATACACAAGCTAAACAAATATTAGCTTCAGGATTACAAATTCCTGGTTTTAGAAGAGATGAACGCGTATTAGAAAGAATTTTAAATCGATATATAATGCCATTAACTGTAATGGGTGCTATTGCAGTAGGATTTTTGGCTGCTATTGCTGATGTTATGGGGGCGTTATCTAGAGGTACAGGAATATTATTGGCTGTAATGATAATCTATAAATTATATGAGGATATTGCTCAACAACATATGATGGATATGAACCCCATGTTAAAGAAGGTGATGGGAAAATGAGTTTTTCACAATCAATAACAGGATATTTTAATTTAGCTTTAGGACCTTTTATTAATTGGAATCCTGCAATTTCATTATTAATTATTTCATTTATCTTAACATTGATTACAACCTTAACTTATAAATATACAACAAACCAGGAAATGATTAAATCTTTTAAAGAAGAAAGTAAAAAATTGCAGGAAGAAATGAAATTATTAAAAAATGATCCTGGTAAAATTATGGAGAAAAACAAGGAATTAATGGAAAAAAATATGGAGATGATGAAACAATCATTTAAACCATTGCTTTACACATTTATTCCATTTGCGATAATTTTTTTCGGTCTTAGAAACATTTATGAACCTTTCGGCAAAATATTATTTGGATTAAGCTGGATATGGATTTATATTATATCTTCGGTGATATTTAGCATGATTTTAAGAAAATTATTAAAGGTGTACTAAAATGCCAAGGCCAAATAGGAGATCAAGAACATTTAGAAGGGTTTATTTAAAGACACCTTCTGGAAAAAATAAAATACTTTACAAAAGAAGAAAACCAAAATTTGCTCATTGTTCTAATTGTGGTGTTATTCTTCATGGAATCCCTCATGAACTTCCATATAAAATGAGAAACATGCCAAAATCACAGAAGAGGCCAGAAAGAATTTTTGGCGGGAATTTATGCTCAAATTGTGTTAAACGTGAAATAATTAAACGGGTAAGAAAATGATTGGAAGAGTTTGCGTGAAATTAACAGGAAGAGAAGCTGGAAAATATTGTGTGATTGTTAATCAGCTGGATGATAATTTTGTCTTGATAGATGGAAATATAAGAAGAAGAAAATGTAATATTGATCATTTGGAATTTACGGATAAAATTCTTAATCTAAAAAAAGATGCTTCAACCAGCGAAGTTTTAGATGCAATGTCAAAGTCAGGATTAAAAATTGTTAAGGTAAAGGAAATAAAAAAAGAAATTAAAGTAAAACCTGCAAAGAAAAGAGTATCAAGTAAAATTGAGCCAAAAATAAAACAAAAAAATGCCAAAACAAAAAAATAAAGATTTGGAACAGAAATATTTAGAATTACAAGTAATTATACAACAAATTAATCAGGTTCAGCAGCAACTTTCAAATATACAAGATCATGTTTTAGAGTTAAATAATCTTAAGGATAGTGTAAGTTCTTTAACTGAGATAAAAGATAATAATGAATCTTTTGTTCCAGTTGGATTTAATATATTTACCAAAGCAAAGCTACAAAATGTCGATGAATTGCTTGTTAATGTAGGAAGTAATGTATTTGTTATAAAATCGATAGATGAAACTAATTCTTTAGTGAATTCTCAGATAAGCCAAATTGAGCTTATAATTAGAGAACTTGGAGATAAGCTACATGAATTGGAGCAGACTGGAGAATTAATTCAAAATCAGATAATTGAGATATCAAATAAATAATTATATAAATGACTTTTACATAATAAAGTTTATGAAAAAGGGTGTGGCGTTTATTTTTATAATTTTGTTAATTATCCCTTTGGTATACTCTTTTTCATTGGTCAATCTATTAGAAAAAATTAATTTTTTAGTAAAAGATAAATCTAATTTTATTATTGGATATGCTAGTTATGGAGGTTCTAACGAATGTGTTACTAACTGGGTATGTGGCTCTTGGAGTTCTTGTATTAATGATCAACAGGCAAGAGACTGTACTGATGAAAATAACTGCAATATTAATGATGGTAAACCAGCTCTCTCGCAAAGTTGTGTTTCAAGTTATGGTGGTTGTACTCCTAACTGGGGATGTGGTGCATGGAGTGATTGTATAAATGGACAACAAACAAGAACTTGTACTGATTCAAATAATTGTGGCACTAATTCAGGCAAACCAGCTCTCTCGCAAAGTTGTGTTTCAAGTTATGGTGGTTGTACTAATGAGTGTTCTACAAATGGTTTAAAAGAATGTTCTGGAAATGGTTATAGGATATGTGGTAATTATGATTCCGATTCATGTTTAGAGTGGAGTACTGTTAATTTATGCATTCAAAGTCAAATTTGTTCAAATGGCTTATGTGTTAACTCAAACTCGAATTTAACTCAAGGTACATGTTTAGATAATACACTTTATAATAAGTGCTCTGTTTCTAAACCTAGATTTTGTGATGCAGGAATATTAAAAGATAAATGTAGTTTGTGTGGTTGCTCGAATAATGGAGAATGTCAGTTAGATGGATCCTGCATTTCAAAACCAAAAGGAATTCAATCAAATAATTTAAGTTTAATTAATCGTGCACCGATTTTTTCATATATTCCTTCATTAATGATAGATATTGACAAAACAAGTTTAATAATTCTAAGTAAGTATGCTAATGATCCAGAAAATAAAAATCTTGAATTTAGTTTTGAAAATGGAAAAAAAGATTATAGTTCCGATCTTATAGATTGTTCTATTAATCAAGATAAATTAAATTGTGATAAACCCAAAAAATATGGTGATGTTAAACTGTTAATATTTACTTCTGATGGAGTAAAAAAATCATCTTCACAAATTTTAATAAAGATAAGTCCTGCTAAGCCAATAGAAAATACAGCAATAAGCAAAGAAAATGACAAAGCTCCAACTGCAAATGCTGGAGAAGATAAGACCGTTGTAATAGGTAGTATGATTCTGCTGGATGGATCAAAATCTTATGATAGAGAAGATAGCTTACAAAATTTACCTTCTAATTATATATGGTATGAAGATGGAATAGAGATTGGTCGTGGAATAAATTTACAAAAAGCATTTTTACCAGGAACTCATAAAATTGTTTTACAGGTTATAGATGGCGGAGGTTTAAGTTCGACAGATACTGTAATTATTACAGTAAAATCTAAAGAAAGATGTCTCGATACAAGCGCAACTTATGTGCCTGATGATACAATTTGCAATAAAAAATGGCCATCACAAGAAGGACAATTGTTAAATTTAAATAGCCCTGGTTATTCTTGTAATTTAGTAGAAGTTTGTGATGAAAATTTAGACTCTATAGTTGAAGATTCTATAAATTGTTGTTCTGAGAATTTATTGCCAAATGATCAGGCTAAAAATAACGCATGTAATTTTGCACAAAAATATTCTAATGGTAATACAAAAAAATGCCAAGCACTTTACTTAACTGAATCTTTAGGAGGGGATAGCATATATATGAAAGATTACTTTGAATTAGAAATGTGCTGTAGGGGTGTTTTAGAGTTATGTTCAAATCAAAAATATCTTTACTCTGCTAGGCCATTACCAAAAACAGGCAAAGATTTATCAGATTTAAGATGCCCAAATACGCCAGATAATAACCCTCCGGGTAATTGGGTTTCAGACACAAAATTAGATTTGAACAATGCAGCATTGCAAGATGTTCCGGCACATGTTAGCATAAATGTACTATCTACTGGAACTTGTGTTGACTATTCGTTTTCATTAACGACATTACTTAGAAAAGCTGGTTATAATAAAGATGAGGTTTATACAGTAGAATCACCAGACCATGCTTATAACTTAATAAAATTACCTTTAGACAGAAAATATACTATTGTAGATACCACAGGAAATAATAATCCAGCAATTATATTTGGTAAAACTCCCTTAGGATATAAATATTGTGAAAATATTAGGAAATGCTACAATGATAATGGTGAAGCTTTATGTCCTAATTTAGATGAAATATATGGTTGTGAGAATGTAAAACAGAATCTTGCACAAAAAACTAACGTTGTTGGATTTAAAACAACAGAAGTTATAGATCAGATTACAAAATTAGTAAAAACGGAGTTGGAAAGATGAAAAAATTATTATTAATCTTTTTAATCTTTATAAGTTTGGTAAATGCACAAAATATTAATGTTGTAAAAGAAATGCCTGACTCAATAAATATTAATGAAGTTTTGAAAGTGGATATTAATATAGATAATCCGAGTACTTTAGAAAAATCTTATGATATTACAGAAACAATTCCTCAGGGATTTACATTAATTGATCCTAAAGAACCAGATAATATAGAACAAAGGAATGGAATATCTGTAATGTTATATAATTGGAGAATTACAGTTCAACCAAGCAAAATTTTTACTTTAAGTTATAAAATAAAACCAAATCAAGTTGGAGAATATACAATTCCTCCAACAAAAGTTAATGATATTAGCACGAATGAAATATACTTAAGCCAGCCAAAACAATTAATTGTTATGTGTGTTTCAGATAATAGATGTCAAGACAACGAGAATTATATTAATTGCCCTCAAGACTGCGGTAGAAGTATTAAGGATGGTATTTGTGACTATATCTCGGATGGGAAATGTGACCCAGATTGTGAAAAAGAACCTGATTGTAATAATACTAAAATTAATTATAATTATTATATCTTTGGAATTATTCTCTTATTTTTATTAATACTAATTATCAAGTTTTTTAAAAAACCAAGAGAAATTTAAAAATGTTAATTATATATAATAAAAACCATAAAAGCTTATAAATATTTTAGATATTTAATGGTTTATGGAATCCTTATTAAAATATTATTCTAGGAAAGATATACAAAAAGCTATTTATGAAAACTCTGTTAATCGAGAAGTAGCTGTTAAATTTGGAGATAAAGGTTTTGGAAAACGTCCAGATATCTTGCAATTTGAAACAGACGTTTATGAATTAGTCAAACAAGGAGCTACGTCATTCAATGTTTCAGAAGAAAGGTGGACAAATCCATTATTATTAAAACCAGGTATGACAAGAAAACAGTTGGATGATTTAAGGACAGCATGGGACCTTATCATAGATATTGATGGAGAATTTGAATATTCAAAAATTGCAGCTTATTTAATAATTGAAGCATTAAAATTTCATAATGTTATTTCATATTCAATAAAATTTTCTGGTAATCGCGGATTTCATATTGCTGTTCCATATGAAACTTTTCCTAGTGCTTTAAATAAAGTTCAGACAAGATTATTATTTCCAGAATCTGCCAGGATTATTGCAGGTTACTTGAAAGAAATGATTAAAGATCATCTAGCTGATAAAATTTTAGAAAAAAATCTTACTCTGGGAAAAAATTCTTTTTCATTCGTAGATATTGATACTGTTGCAATATCTAGTAGGCATATGTTTCGTTCACCTTATTCTTATAATGAAAAGTCTGGTTTAATTTCAATACCAATTCATGAGAAAGATATTTTAAATTTCAATAAAGAAAATGCTAAACCAGAGAATGTTAAGGTAAATATAAAATTTTTAGACTTGAAAAATATTGATCCTGGAGAATCATCCCAATTTATTATTCAGGCTTATGATTGGTATCATAAAAAATTCAAAAGAGATGAACAAGTTATGGAAATAAAAAATAAAAGAGAATTTGAAATACCAAGCAAGGCCTTAAATGAAAAATGTTTCCCACCATGTATTCTTAAAGGCTTAAATGGGTTAGATGATGGCAAAAAAAGGTTTTTATTCGTGTTAATGAACTTTCTAAAAAACACAGGGCATAATGAAGAGCAAATAAAGAATATTGTTTTTCAATGGAATAAGAAAAATAAAGAACCATTGCGCGAAAATTATATTATTTCACAGTTAAGCTGGAATAAAAGACAGAAACAAAATATACTTCCCCAGAATTGCCCAAGAGATAAAGAAAACTTGTCTAATAATGCGGATAATATTTATGTTAGTTTAGGGATATGCAATCCAGATCATTTATGTAATTTAATTAAGAATCCTGTAAATTATTCTATAAGAAAATCAAGGCTGGGTAAACATTGATGTAATAACTACTTCTAAATGGTTACAAATAGAAAGCTTTATATATAAGT
>JBBSZT010000044.1:0-1815 GCA_038044585.1 Nanobdellota archaeon | reverse complement strand
AGAAGAAAAACTAGAAGTAAATTAAGAAAAACTCCTAGAACTCACGGTAAAATCAGTTTGACAAGATATTTGCAGGAGTTTAATGTTAATGATAAAGTAATTTTGAATGCTGAGCCAGGTTATCAAAAAGCAATGTATCATCCAAGATTCCATTCTAAATCTGGCGTAGTTATTGGAAAACAAGGCAGCTCATATGTCATAAATATAAAAGATGGTGGAAAAACAAAGACATTAATAGTACACCCAATTCACTTAAAAAGGAGCTAAGATGACTAATATTGATTTAATAAACGAAATGCCTATAACAATGGCTGAATTAAAAGAAAGATTAGATGAGATTAAGAAACGTGATAAAGAGCTAAAACCGAGAACTTTAAAAACTCACGAATATTTAGAAAAGTTTGTAAGTATCAAGGGCAAAGACGCTGTAAAAATTAAAGAAGAAATAATAAAATTACAGATTCCAAGATTAAAAGAAAGGCATATAATAAAGATAATAGATATAATGCCTAAAGATTTGGAAGCATTAAAATTAATATTCGTTGGGGAAAATATAACCTTAAAGCAAGATGATTTAGATAAGATACTCAATGCATTAAAATAAAAATGTTAAACTTATACAACAAAAATGTTCAGGCAAACAGTAAAAGAAGAATACGCTATAGTACTGGATTTCCTATCAAATGGTCATCCAATGGATACGAGACCAGGTCATTTGAAGACTCCGATAGCGCAAGCTATTGGCAAAGATCATTTTATTTTGCTTGAATTAGTTCCAAAAAAAGGGAATTTCTTGCAGATTCATGAAGAGGTTTATACTGGCGAAGGCAAGCGTGATAAAATTCATCATATTTACGGAAAAGTTGAATATGAAAATTTAACACAGACTGCCAAAGAAGAATTAAATTTTGTAATAGAAGAATTAGTCAAAAAGCATGAAGCAAGATTTATAGAATTTTTCAATAAAGCATCTGCAATAAATACAAGAAGGCATCAGTTGGAATTATTGCCTGGAATTGGAAAAAAGCATATGCTGGAAATAGTTGAGAAAAGAGAAGAAAAATTATTTGATAATTTTAATGATATGAAAGGAAGAGTAAAACTAATGCCAGATCCTGAAAAGGTAATCGCAAAAAGAATTCTAGTTGAATTAAAAGGTGAAGATAAATACAACTTATTCGTTGGACAATAATATTATTTATTTAATTTTTTTAATAATAAATCACCATAAGATCCAGAAATAAGATTTTTTTCTTGTATTTTAAATAAACTCATATACTCTTTACACTGTTCTAATAATTTTTCTTCACTGAATCTACCTTCTTGATTTATTGCTTCTATCTCAACAAAACTGCCTAAATTTTTTACGTTGTCTAAATGAAATTTTATATTCTCAATAAAATAGATTTCTCTTATTTTATCTACAACAATTAAAACACCTAAACTTTTAGTTAGTATTTCTTCTAACTCAGGTTTTTTGTTTGATTTAAATAAAATCGGTTTAGAAAGTTTTGGACCAACCTGATTTTCTCTCTCATAATAAATTAGGTTATTTTCAATGTTACCTTTACGTAATTTTAATCTTCCATGGCTTATATTAAAATAGATATCAATTTGATGATCTAAACCAATAAATGAAGCGTTTTTGGACTTTAATAAATATCTAATATAATCATGATTATTGCAACTAGCTTTAATTTCTATAATTTTATAAGCCATATACTATTATCCAAAAGAAATTTATATAAAATTATCTGAAGACATCAATAAAAAGATTTATAAACCACTTTTGAAGCTTTTAACTAAAAATGGAAA
>JBBSZT010000043.1:2825-4181 GCA_038044585.1 Nanobdellota archaeon | reverse complement strand
GCAGATGAAACAGGTGCGAAATTAATGAAAGATGGAAAACCATTAGCACGAGCTTTGGAAAAAATACATAATTCAGTAACAAATCATCCATTAGGTTTTGGCTCAGAAGCTGCTTCTAGTTTGTTTATCGCAAATCCATTTAAAGGAAATGCCTTAACAAATTTATTTTCTACTCATCCAGATGTTAATTCTCGCATAGAAAGACTTAATAAAATGAAGTTTTAACCTAAATAACCTAGTTCTTCTTTATTAAAATCATTTATATTAATATTTTTAAAAATTAATTTCATATAAGGAAGTTCTTTAATCAACTTTTTATTTGATAAATGTAATCTTGGTGAAACTTTACTAACCATATCATTCCTTTTTGCATTTTTTTGGTTATTAATCCAGATTTTTAATAATCTTTGAGTTCTAGTATAGTTTGTAAACTTGCTGCTTGGATATGCTTTGCTTAATGCAACACCTATACTCATTAGTAAATTTTGGTAATACATAAATCTCCAGTATTGTTGTCTTATAATTCTCTTCCTGAAAATGTCAGCTTTACTTAAATAATAATATGCTTTTCTTAACTCCTCTCCGCTATAATCCTTGGCTAGATTTTCATCTATCCATAAAAATATTTCATTTAAATCTTCTTTTGAATTGTCAAACGCTCTTCTTAACAAATCTAAATCCTTTGTTTTGAAAATTGTCCTTAATATATTAAAAATAGTTTCTTCTTTTTCACGTTCGTCTATGTCAATTATATTATCTAAAATTATCAGACTTAAATCATTTATAGCAGCTCTTGCATCACCTTTGCTTTTAATTGCAATTTTTCTTAATAAAGTTTCATCTAAATTTAACTTTTCTTTTCTTGCAATCTCTTTTAAAATTTTAATTATTGTTGTTTCATCTAAAATGTTAAATTCAATTAATTTGCATTTTTTTCTTAATGCACTAAATTTAGAACCCCAAGGATCATTTGCTGTTATAACAATTGGATAATTGCTATCCTCTAATTCTTTTAATAATTCCTGTAATCCACCCCTATCTTCTGCATTAATTCCATCAATCTCATCTATTAAAATAATCTTGTCTTTTCCAAACAAACTCCCTTGTTTTATATTGTTAATAACAACTTTCTGGATTTGTTCTTTATTCCTTAAATCACTTGCATTAACTTCTAGAATTTCGTATTTTAAATCATTTGCTAAAGCATAAACACTTGCAGTTTTTCCTATTCCAACTTTGCCGTAAATTAATGTTACTTGTTTCTTTAATATTGAATCTCTTAATTCTTCTAAAGGTGTATTTTGACCTTGTATTTCACTTAATGTTTTTGGTTTATATTTGTTAATTAACATTTTT
>JBBSZT010000043.1:0-2725 GCA_038044585.1 Nanobdellota archaeon | reverse complement strand
TAATTAACATTTTTCTAGAAACTTTGTAATGTTTTTATCAAATTTATTATAATATTTATTTACTAAACTCCATTCATATGCAAGTTCTTGATTATGATCATCTTTTATTAAAACATTATTTAAGAAATCATTCCCAAATAAGTTTTCGATAACTTTTCTTTCAATTAATAAAACAGGAAAATGAATTTTAATATCGTTTTCATAATAACTAAACTTTTTCTTGACTAAATTTAATATTTTTTCATTATTCATTAATAAAATATGAATTAATTCGTGTATTAATACAGCTGTTAAATATTTAAAATCTTTAGTAAATTTAATCGTTAAAGGATAAGAAATTGCCCTAAAACCTAAATGTTTGACAATAAAACATTTTACATTTTGATTAAATTTTAATCCTGAGACTTTTTGAATTTCTTTTGTTATCTTATCTTCATTTTTTCTCCAATGTTTTTCAAATTTCAATGAATTAGACTGCATTTCCAAAAATTGTTCATTATTATATTGATTCTTAGTCATATGAGTAAGAAGCTCATCATACACAGAAGAATACTCAAAACTTATTTTCATATCAAAAATCTCTTTAAATTTTCAATTCTTTTTAATGATTCTATAAGGTTTTTTTCTATAAATTCCTTAAATTTTTCTTTGTTCTTTGAGTTTGATATAGTATATATTGCCATTAATAAGTTTCTAGCAGCATCCCATTCAAAACCTTCGCTATCTCCTTTATATTTATACCCAAAGATTTCTAGCAAACTTTTAGTATATGTTAGATTTAAATCATAAAAAACATCTAATTTATTCTCCTTTATGGCAGTATACATATGTTCTAATATTTTAAACAATTGTTTTTTTCTATCGTCTTTTATTATTTCCATCTTATTTTCCCATGAAGGCTAGAAAAGATTCTAATTGCACAAAATCATCGCTTCCTTCAACTAATCTAAATTCAATTTCACCGCATTTATCAATTAACTCCAGTTTTTTACTATCATCAATTTTCAAGTTTAATGTTTCTTTCTGGATTTGTTTAATAATATCCAAACCACTTAAGCCATTTTTTAGCATAACATCCAATAATTTATTTCTAGCTTTTATGAATTCCTTAGATAAAGCTAAATCTAATATTTCCTTTACATCTTTAGGATTAGCATTGGCTGCAATTTCATTAACTAAATTCTCTGTAATTTCTTTATTCATTATAGCACAGCTTTGCAATATATTCTCTACTCTCCTTAAATCACCTTCACTTAAATCAGAAATTAATTTAATAACATCATCATTGATTTTTAATTTCTCTTCTTTGCATATTCTTTTAATTATTTCTGTTATATCTTCAAGATTTAAAGGTTTAAAACGGAAAATAGCACATCTACTTTGTATTGGCTCTATAACCTTGCTTGAATAATTTGCAGATAGTATAAATCTACAATTTTCAGAATATTGCTCCATTGTTCTTCTTAATGCGTTTTGTGCATCTCTTGTTAATGCATCTGCTTCATCCAATAAAATTATTTTTGGTATATTTGTTCCAATTGGTCTGGTTCTTGCAAAATCTTTTATAGTTTCACGAATTACATCTATTCCTCTTTCACTTGAAGCATTTGTTTCAAGAAAATTTTGTCTCCAATTATCCTTAAATAAAGTTTTTGCAACTATTAATGCAATTGTTGTTTTACCAACTCCAGGAGGACCTGCAAATAACATATGAGGAATATTCTCTTGTTCTGTCATTGCCTTTACTCTAGAAACAATAATCTCTTGCCCTACAACTTCTTCAAAATTATTTGGCCTATATTTTTCAATCCAGATTTCGCTCATTTATCCAGCTAAACCTGTAAAGTTTATAAACGTTATGAAAAAATTTACTTAATTCTCTTATCATAATATTTATACATAACTAAAGCACCGTAAGGTAATATTAAAAAAAATAAAAACTCTTCTATTGGTAACCCAATTAATTTAATTCCAATTAAACCGGGTCCTGAAAATGTCCAATGTTGATTATAAGTAGCATAATAATCCCAAATAACTCCAAAAATGAATATATTTAAAGTTACTATTAACCTCTCTTTTCTTGAGTGATATAAATGTATATTATACTTCCATTCAAAGAATATAGTTACAATCAAGATTCCTATTAAAATTAAGAAATATTCCATATTAAATCAGTATAAACTAACTATAAAAATTTTATGAAAAAAGAAAAAAAGAAAAAGGATAATTAGAAAAATAATTATACTTCGTCACCGAAATCTTCTGAATCTTCCTCTGTTACAACTTCTTCATCTGTTTTAGGTTCTTCATAAGATTTTTCTTCTTCCGGATTAGTTGATTCTGATTCTTCTTTTGGTATGCTTCCTGCACCAACAACTTCCCCAAATCCTACTTTTCTTAAGACTTTAGTTATTCTGACTTTGACTTCTTCACCTTGCTTTGCATTTGGCACGAAGATTACAAAACCCTTTATTTTTGCGATTCCGTCACCTTTTTCACCAACTGCTTCTATTTTTAAGTCAATTTCATCTCCAACTTTAACTGGTGCGAAACTTCTTTCTCCGTCACCATATCCACCTCTACTTTCACCGAATCTTCTGTTCTTATTGTACATATTTATTACACTCCTTATCTATTTATTTTTATGTTAGAACTACTAGAGAAGTAGCCCAACATTGCTTAGTTTGTACTTAAAATTAAAATTTATAAAACTTTGCTTTTTAAT
>JBBSZT010000042.1:0-3945 GCA_038044585.1 Nanobdellota archaeon | reverse complement strand
ATATGGTGGTTCATATGGTGGTTCATATGGTTATTATGTATCTGCAGAAATAAATCACTTATCATTATTTGGATTATTTGGTGAAACAAAACAAAGTACAGCTGGAGGAGGATCAGGAAGTGATTCAGGAGGGGGCGGAGGAGGTTCTGGAAGCAGCAGTAAGAAATGTTTAGAAGATTGGAAATGTAATCCATGGAGCAGTTGTATAAATGGAAAAGAAACAAGAACTTGTAAAGATGCTAATTTCTGTAATAACCAAATTCCATTAGTTCCAAAACCTTCACAAACAAGTTTATGCTTACAATTATTACAACCAAAAAAAACACAAACGCAAGGTCAAGAACAAGTTGGTGGAGAATTACAAAATCAAGGAGCACAAAAACAAGGAAATAATAAAACATTAATTTATATTGTTATAATAGGATTATTAGTTGTTGCAGTTATTTCATTTACATTCAGGAAAAATATATTTAATCATGGTAAAAATCCTCCAACAAATTATTCTGGAGAAAATAACTTAATGAGTTTAATAAGAGATTTAGAAAGAGAAGGTTATTCTGAACAATCAATAAAAGAAGAACTCTATAAGAAAGGTTGGAAAAAAGAAGATGTAAATAACATCTTTAGAAATTTATGAAAACAGCCACATGGATATTATTTCTAGCAATAATAATTATTTTATCTTACTTTTTATTAAATCAAGGTAAACCAATAGGCACTTTAATAGATAATGATGAGATTACAATAACTTATCCGCAAGATTTGCAAAATGTTAATGGAATAATTAAAGTTGAAGGTATGGCAAATGAAAAATTTAAATCTATTGAAGTAAAAATTAATTTAAATGAATGGCAAAGAGCAGAAGGCGTTAAAAATTGGGTTTATACATTAGATACAATTAACTTAAAGAATGGTTTAAATATAATATATGCTCGCGGTAATGATGGGATTAATTACAGTAAAATTAAAGCAGTAAGAATAAACATAAAGAACTAAAATGAAAAAAGCTTTTATTTTTTCAATGGATGCTTTTCTTGCAATAATATTATTTATATTTGTAATATTTATAATATATACATTCTCATTACAGTTTACAAATCTTAATCAGCAGTATTTTTTTTCAGAGGATTTGTTAACAGACTTATCAAATGTAAAAATAAATGATCTTGATCTTAATAATTATCCTGGTATAAATCAATTAATAACTTCAGGAAAGATAAATAACACAGATATTAGTTTAGTTGAACAGATAGTAACATTTAAATTAAATAACGACGATGGAGCTTCGAATATAATAATAAGCAATATCTTAAGCAAAATAGGAAGTGAAAAATTTAAAAGCGCAATATATATAGGAAGTTACGGAGTTTACGGCAATGAACCAGAAAACTCGGCAAATATTATTTCCAGAACAAGATTAAGTTTAGGAAGAAAGTAATTATTGAATATTACAAATATTATTGCTTCTTTGATAATAATCTAAATGAGAATCATCTAATCTAAAGTTCTCAGGCATATTATCAACGCACTTGCCCGGAATTTTTGTGAAAAATAAATAATCTACATTTGAGTATAAATCTGAGTTAGCATAATAAGAAGGGTCTAGTAAAGATTCAATACCATAAGCAGACCCATAAGCAGAAGCATCTAGATTTCCCTGTAATCTGCTTAAGAATTCAGGTGCACCTGGATTACTTCTGAAATAAGCTTTGTTTATATGATCCTTAAACATGTTTATATCAAAAAAACTAGTGTATGGAGTTTTAGTAATCATTAAACTTACTCCTAATTTATTCTCTATTAAATATAAAGGATCACGATAATTCTGAATGTCTATTAAAGTATAAATTTTCCTGTTTCTAATTGTCCAGTTTATTCCACTTTTAGCATCACTCAACAAATAATTCATGTTTAAACTAACTTTAACATGCCATGGGTCTTCCTGTAAAACTTGTAAATTATTTATATCAAACTGAGAATATTCAAATATTGTTCCTTGTTGTGATGCTAATCTTTTTACTTCATTTAATGCGTATGGCAAAGTATAATTTAAATTATTTTGGAATATATCCTGCTGTTTTTCAGTTCCATAATAACCATCTAAGATAACATCTCTAAAATATCCCCTAGCATCGGGAACATAACTGCTTTTATTACTTTCATAATCAATTAAAGATAACATTGCCTGATTTGAGGAAGCTCGCAAAGCATCTGGCAAGTAACTTGAATTAAGGTCTTTAACAAAATTGTTTAATGTTTCAACCTTAACATTGCTGGTTTGTATGCTTGTCTGGGTTCTGTTATTTATATTAACTAAAAAAGCAATTATTATTATAGATAACAAAATAACAGTTATAAAAGTAAATACCACTGATTTACGATTCATATTAGACTATCCAAGATTTTATCTTTATGTAAATTGTATTAAGAACCTGGGAATTAAAGATATAACATTCATCAACACAGGCAGGATTGGGATTATTCAAAGTTATAGTTTTAGTATCATTATTATAATTATTCCTAGTATCATAACCATATCCCTCTAACCTAAACTCTTTATTATCACATTTTGTGCTATCCCAATTAAATATGGAGTCAACAACAGGACTTGTTCCAGGATATGTTTTTGTTTCAAGTAAATTGCAAGTTGATCCATAACTGCTTATGCATGTAAAGGAACAATAATCATTGCTATTAATGTCATCTACTTTAACAGGTCTAAATTGATTTGTCTTTGGATCTTTTTTAAATATATATAATTCAGATTTTGTAACATTTGCAATACTTTTTACGTTAACATTTACAGGAATAATACCATATGAACTTAATGTTAATAATTGAACTTGAACTTCCGGATTTATCGCAACACATTTAGTAGCTTTAACTCCAGATGGCTTAAGGCCATTAGTTGTTGCTGTAAAACAAATATAATCTCCGCCTGTGTTTGGTAATTGATAGGTAAATTCTCTAGCACATGAAGTTTCTCCTGTATTACATTGAGAATTAAGCCCGATATCTAAACCAGCTAAATCAATTCCTTTTAAAAGGTTTATTGTATCTGGTGTTTCACTTAATTTCGCAGTAACAATAAGTTTTATCATTTCTCCGGGATTTGCTTTTAATGGGGCAATTAATTCAACTTTTCCGCATATCCCGATCCCGCAATCTGGGTCGCATGGGATGCATTTCCCAAAAGTTTGAGGATCGCAAGAGCTCCAATTACCATATTTTTCAGGGCAAAAACCATCTAATACAGATTTGCAATCAATATTATAACTGCTGCATACCTGGGCTCCTGTACAATACTTGCTTAAAGTAATAGAATTTACATTATTAACATATAACAAACTAATAAAAAATATAGATACAATAAAAATCGTTTTGTTTATGATTGACATATACCCTTTAATCCTTTATTCAAAATTTTATCACAGTTTTTTAAAGCTAAATTAACTTGATCAAAACATGATTGCTTTGTTTCTTTATTATTTATTTCATTGCATTTAGCAATATTTTTTTCAGCAACTGCAACGTTAATTAATGTAGAATAACAACCTGCAAAGCAATCGGATGTTGCGCATAACTCTTCACAGGTTTTTTGTTGGATAACTACCTTATTAATATTTTGATCAATATTTTTTTCTTTTGTATTAACGCTTTTCAAATAAGTTATAACACTAAATAATACAATTAACATTACGAGAATTAAAGCAACTTTATACTTGTTATCCAACATATCACCTTTAAAATAAAGGGAATTTGTTAATATTTAAACATTATGATTTTACCTTAATTTTCAAATAATTTATATATTTTTGAATTTAATTAATTTTATGAATTTATTTAAAAAAAATAGCATTTTACGGATTAATAACATTATCTTTTAATAGTTTGTCTTGTAAAAAAGAATCTCCAGTAGAAACAGTAAATGAGAAGGATTATTTA
>JBBSZT010000041.1:0-4272 GCA_038044585.1 Nanobdellota archaeon | reverse complement strand
TATTAAAACAACTTTATCATCTTTTACAGCAGCAAGTATCATTCCCTCGCTTTTTATTCCTCTTAATTCTTTTTGCTCTAAATTTACAAAAACAATAACTTTTTTATTAAGAAGTTCCTTTTTAGTATAATATCTCTTTATTCCAGCAACGATCGTTCTTATTTCATTGCCTATATCAACTTTCATAACCAATAGTTTATCTGCACTTGGATGATCTTGAACTTCTAAAATTTTTCCTACTCTAATATCTAATTTTTTCCAATCATTAAAAGGAATCATTTTCTAGCCTCTAAAATAAATTTATTAATATCATTGAAAATTTTATCATATCTTCCTTTAATATCATATTGTTTTAAGAACTCAATCATCTTTTCATCATTTAATAATTTAGTACATAAAAAAGCATATTCATAATCATACTGTTTTAATGCATACTCTAATTCTTGTTTTAATTTTTTATTAACCATCTCAATATTTTTTGCAAGAGCATAACTTAATACACAATTTACCATAAATCCTAAACCGTTAAACATCAAATATTTTTCAGCGTAACTATCATAAATTATTTTCTTTTGTTGTTCAGAAAACATAGAGATACTAACATTAACTACACCTTTCTCCCTCATCAAAGTGTGCAACATTTTTAATTTATTTTCATCTAAGATAAACATTTTATTCCTCAAAAAACTTACTCACTTTTGAAGTCTTAATTTTTAATTCTTCTATCTGTTTGTCTTCCAATTTATTAAATAGAATATAAGGTTTATTTATTTTTCCATTTAAATTAAATTTACCCAGTTTACCAAAATTCTTTTCATTACAATTTAACATCTTTAATATTTTTTCTGAAGTATTTGGCAAGTATGGCTTTATTAACAAAGCTAAATCTTTACATAAATTAGCACAAATAAATAATGTTTCTTTATCGTCATTTTTCCAAGGTTCTTTTTTCTGGAAATATTGATTGCCTAAATCACTTAATTTCAAAATTTTATTTAATGCTTGTCTTAATTCAACTTTTTCGTATAAATCAATTGTCTCATTAACCTGTTTTTTAGCCTCATTAACCAATTCTTTATCTTTTATAATTACCTTAGGAATTTCACCATTAAATTTATTATAAATAAAACTTAATGTTCTATTAATAAAATTACCAAAATTTCCAACTAATTCTTTATTAACTCTTTCTTGAAAATCTTTCCAAATAAATTCTGTATCGTTAGTTTCAGGTATTATTAAAGATAAATAAAATCTCCAATAATCTACATCTAAATTAATTTCGGGAAGGTTCTCACAAAATACACCATAACCTTTACTTTTAGAAAATTTTCCGTGTTCATAATTCAAATATTGTAGTCCAACCACATTATATGGTAAGTTATACTCACCATTTGCAATTAGTTCACCTGGAAATAATAATGTATGAAAAGGAATATTATCTTTTCCTATAAAATTGTAAATTTTTGATTTTTTATCTTTCCAATAATCTTCCCATTTATCTTTATTCCATTCTTTTGTTGAGCTTATATAGCCAATAGCTGCTTCCGCCCAAACGTAGAAAACTAAGTTTTCAAAACCTTTAAATGGAATTTTAACTCCCCACTTCAAATTTCTTGATATGCATCTTGGTTTTAAACCTTCTTTAATCCATGCTAATGCTATACTTTTTACTTGAGACCTCCAAGATTTATTTTTTTTAATCCAAATTTCTAATTTATTAGACAGTTTAGTTAAATCTAAAAACAAGTGTTTTATTTTTTGAAATTCTATATCATTTTTTTTACATATAACACAATACGGATTTTTTAATTGAATTGGATCAAGAAGATTGCTACATTTTTCACATTGATCACCACGAGCATTTTCGTTATCGCAAATTGGACAAGTTCCTTCTATATATCTGTCTGCTAAGTTTAATTTACAATTTTTACAATATGGTGTTTCTAAATAATCTTCTTTTATATAACCATTATCATAAACTTTTTTTAAAAATTCTTGAACTGTTTTATGATGAATTTCTTTACTTGTTCTTGAAAAATTATCATAACTTAAATTAAACCAATCATAAATCTCTTTATGTTTCTTATAATAGAAATCAGTTAGTTCTTTAGGAGTTGTTTTATTTTTTAATGCAGCAACTTCTATAGGCGTTCCATGTTCATCAGTTCCACCTATAAAAATAGCATCATAACCCCTTAATCTGCAATATCTTACAAATATATCCGCAGGTAGATGACTTCCTACAATATTTCCTAAATGGGGAATATTATTTACATAAGGGAGTGCTGCTGTTATTAACCTTTTTTCTTTTTTCATAAGGTTTTTAATAAAACTAGTTATTTAAATATTTGTATAAGCAGTAGTAGTCTAGTGGTTAGGATAGAGCCTTCCCAATTTCAGGAAAGAGGCTCTGACCCGGGTTCAAATCCCGGCTACTGCATTTATATTCTGTAAAATATATATTATTTCCCAACCGTCCAAGTGACAACCGTGGTAATTAGGTTTATAAAGAAAAATATCTTAGTTGTAGCGACGTAAAATGGCCTATTTATCCTCGGAAGTAAGAAATAAAATTAATCATGATGAAAGAATTAAATACAAAAGAGAGAATTGGGGTCGTGTTAAAGGGGGCTATTCTTCTTCAGGAAATAAGCTAGTTATTAAAATACCAGAATTTAATGAAGAATTATCAGAGTTCTTAGGTATAATGTTTGGGGATGGTAATAGTTATTTTAAAAGAGGATATAAAATTGGAATTTATGCAGTAAGAATAACAGGAGATTCTAGATATGACAAACCATATTTAGGTATATTTGTAAATCATCTTGTAGAAAATTTATTTGGATTAAAAGGCAAAATTTCCTATCCGAAGCATGGAAATGTTATAGTCATAAGTTTTTATAGCATTAAACTTATTCAAAAATTAAATGAACTTGGATTTCCGCCAGGCGATAAGATAAAGAATAAATTGAAAATACCAGAATGGATAAAATCAAATCAAATTTTTTATAAAGCATTTATTAGGGGTTTAATTGATACTGATGGTTCTATATTTAGAATGTCGAATCAAGACCCTCAGCTTTTAAGAATTTCTTTGACAAATTTTATTCCAGATTTATTAGATGAGATAAGAAATGGTTTAATTGATATGGGTTTTAATCCATCAAAAATAATATGCAATAAACACTTCTATTTGTCTAGGAAAGATAATATTACAAAATATATCAAAGAAATCGGGTTTAGTAATTCAAAACACATAAATAGGCTTAAAATTTTACAAAATCAAAGCCCTGTGGTGTAGTGGTCAAGCATGCAAATTAAAGCATAAGGCTCTGGCCCTTGCGACGGAAGTTCGAATCTTCCCGGGGCTACATAACTTTTATATACTCAAATATTTTTTGAATATTATGAAAAAAAGATATATTATTTTAATTCTAATATTTTTATTATTTATCGCTGGATGTAGCTCGAATAATCAAACTTCTAATCAAGGAAATAAGGAATTAAGTGGATTAAAAGTAGAAATAACTGGATTTGCTTTTTCTCCTCAAGAATTAACAATAAAAACAGGAGAAACAGTCACTTGGATAAATAAAGATAGTGTTAAACATACAATTACCTCAGATTCTGGTTCTGAGCTTAGCTCTGAAATGCTTTCAAATTCACAAACTTATTCTCATATCTTTAATACAAAAGGAGCATTTAATTATCATTGCAGTTTACATTCAAGCATGACTGCAAAAATAATTGTGGAATAAATTATTTCTTTATTAAATTAGATAATTCCAAACTAAGATAGAATGCTAAACTGTGGAATATCCACCAGAAAAATGGATGTAAAACTACTCCAAAAATTACGAATGCGGGGGGAGTATATCTAGCATAAACTCCTAATAATTGGACTAATCCAGAATAAGAAGAAACCAAATAATAAGCAGATATCCATATTCCAAATATAAATGAAAAAAACAATTTCTTTAAATGCTCTTTTTTATTGTATATTAAAAACCAAATAAATGCAAATAATATTGAATTAGCAAGTTTTGAAATGTAGTAATAAGTTGTTTCTCCTACACCTGTAAAATGCATTAAAAAATCAAGAATCCAGAAAGTTGCAAATGTTATAATTATCTTATATATTGCTCCTTTTTTCATAGACTAACTTAGTAATTTAATATATTTAAGCTTTTTTATTCGCAAAGAATATAAACCTTTAATTCGATAATAACCTTGAGCTCCTGTAGTCTAGTGGCAAGGACCTCGGCTTCTCGA